>CADAPI010000032.1:17418-24611 GCA_902789705.1 uncultured Ruminococcus sp. | reverse complement strand
AGAACAGTTTTTTCAGGAACATATCCAAAGTCGACATTCTCGAAAATGATATTACCCTGAAGAGGAGTATAGGTAACAGATCCGTTGCCGTGTCTGTGTTTCCATGCCCACAGGCCGGTTCTTGCTGTGCTTTCAGTGAAGGATCCGTTTCTGTTTACCGCATTGACAAGTTCAACATAACCGTCATCCTGCTCAGAAGGCTCGTCAAGGACTCTGAAAACTCGTTCAGCTCCGGCAAGAGCCATTGCAATGGCATTTATCTGCTGTGATACCTGTGAAATGCTCTGACAGAAATGTCTTGTGATTCCGAGATAAGATATGATTACCGGAACAGTAAGAAACTTTTCATTGCCTACAAGAGCTCTGACAGAAGGATTTGCCCATCCGTTAAGCATCACCAGACCGCCGATAAAAGCGACAAGTACATAAATAATATTACCTATGTTGCCCATGATCGGCATAAGAATATTTGCAAATTTATTAGCGCTTTTCGCATCTTCAAACAGCTGGTTATTAAGCCTGTCAAACTCCTGCTTTGAGATCTCTTCATGATTGAATACCTTGATAACCTTCTGGCCGTGGATCATTTCCTCAATGTAACCTTCAGTTCTTCCAAGGGAGATCTGCTGCTGCATAAAGAAGCGTGCAGAATTTCCGCCGATAAATTTTGTTACCATGAACATAGCTGCAACACCCAGGCCGACAGTAAGAGTAAGCGGTATACTGTAGTAGATCATTATTATAACGTAAACTGCAATGGTCATACCAGCTGAAAACATGGTAGGAAGCGCCTGGGAAAGAAGCTGTCTGAGTGTGTCGATATCATTAGTGTAGTACGACATTATATCGCCGTGATTATGTGTGTCAAAGAATTTTACAGGAAGACTCTGCATTTTTGCAAATACCTTTTTTCTGAGCCTGTAAAGGAATCCCTGGGTAATAACAGCATTTAGTCTTGTATAGACAAACGAAGCTGCAAGACCTACGGCGTAAACAGCGATCATAACGCCGATTGTTTTGAATAATTCGGGACGGAGACTTTTATAAACTTCAATAAACTGTGAACTGTCGGTGTATCGGTTCTCACGGATAGTCTGAATTCCGGCAGTTATAATTGCAGCGATCTTTTCAGTAAATACTGACTGAACAGTACTTACAAGAGCAACGATGATCATACATATGATTACAAGGCAAAGAGCTGCTTTGTATTCTTTGAAAAGAAGACCGAGAAGTCTTTTAAGTGTGCCTTTTTCGACCTTAGGGCGCGGGCCTCTTGCACCGCCCATTCTGCCCATTCCCGGTTTTCCTCCCTGAGGTCTTCCCGGAGGAGGTCCGCCCGGTCCGCCGCCTCTGATACCCGGAGGAGGTCCGCCGGGACCACCGGCTTTAACGTCCGGAGGAGGACCACCCTGAGCATTTCCGGATGGAGGTCCGCCGGCTCTCGAAGGAGCAGGAGAGTTATTCTGAAGCTGAACTGACGGTCTTGATGAACGTGTGTATTGCTCAAACTGAACTGAAGGAGTGACTGGTCTGCCGTTCTGGTCAAGCTGTACAGAAGGAGTGACCGGTCTGCCGTTCTGATCGAGCTGTACAGAAGGATTGACCGGTCTGCCGTTCTGATCGAGCTGTACTGATGGTCTGACCGGCCTGCCGTTCTGATCAAGCTGTACAGAAGGAGATACCTGACGATTCTGAGCCGCTGCGTGTACCTGAGCAGCCTGTCTCTGAGCTGCAAATGCAGCTGTCGGACTGGCAGAAGCAGGCTTTCCGTATGCATTAAGCTGAACAGATGGTGATACTGGTCTTCCGTACTGATCGAGCTGCACTGAAGGAGTAGCCTGACGGTTCTGAAGTGCAGCAGCACGGGCCTGCGAAGCATTTATATAAGCCTGTCTCTGGGCAGCGAAAGCAGCTGTCGGACTCGGGGATGCAGCAGGCTGAGAACCTGCTGCTCCTGCATTTCCTTTATAATAGTTATTATCCATTTAAACTGCCTCCTTTAACCTGTGATTCATATACTTCACGATAGATAACGCTCTTTTCGAGAAGCTGTTCGTGGTTGCCGAAGGACTCTATACGGCCGTTGTCCATTACTATAATAAAGTCGCAGTCCTGTACAGAGGAAATTCTCTGTGCGATAATGATTTTTGTAGTATTAGGGATCGCTGTTCTGAATGCACGCTTAAGAAGTGCATCTGTTCTTGTATCAACAGCACTTGTGGAGTCATCAAGAATAAGAACCTTCGGACGCTTCAGAATAGCGCGGGCTATACATAATCTCTGTTTCTGGCCGCCTGATACATTGGTACCGCCCTGTTCAATATAAGTGTCATATCTGTCAGGAAATTTTTCAATGAATTCATCGGCCATGGCAAGCTGGCAGGCCGCAATTATCTCGGCATCAGTTGCATCAGGATTTCCCCAGCGGAGATTTTCCCTGATAGTACCTGAGAAAAGGACGTTTTTCTGGAGAACAACTGAAACAGCATTTCTGAGAGTTTCAAGATCGTAGTCCCTGACGTCGTGACCGCCTACAAGAACGCGGCCTTTTGTTACATCGTAAAGTCTTGAAATAAGATTAACGAGTGTGGTTTTTGAAGAACCGGTACCGCCGATGATCCCGACAGTCTGGCCTGTCATTATTCTGATATTTATATTTTCGAGAGCATAACCTGAACTTTTTTCATAACGGAAAGATACGTTATCGAACTCTACCTGACCGTTCGGAACATTCATAAGAGGGGATGAAGGATTGGTAATATCACTTTCCTCATTTAAAACTTCAGCTACTCGGTTAGCAGCTTCAATGGAAAGAGTGACCATAACGAATATCATTGATACCATCATAAGGCTGATAAGTATCTGGATCGAGTATGTAAACATACCGCCGAGATCACCGACACCCAGTTCAGTACCATTTGTTGAAACAATGATCTTTGCACTGAAGAAGGAAATGAATAACATTATAATGTATATGGAAAGCTGCATGAAAGGAGTATTGAGAGCAATAAGCTTTTCTGCTCTGGTAAAGTCATCGCATACTTCCTTGGCTGCAGTATTGAATTTCTTCATTTCGTATTCTTCACGTACAAATGATTTTACAACACGCATGCCTTTTATATTTTCCTGAACAGATTCATTGAGTTTATCATATTTTTTGAATACGCTCACGAAAATAGGACGGACAACGCTGATTATCTTAAAGAGTGCAAAACCGAGCAGCGGGATAACAACAGCAAAGATGACCGCAAGTTTTCCACCGAGTTTTACCGACATTACGAATGCAACAATAAGCATCAGAGGACATCTGATGGCTATTCTTATTATCATCATATATGCCATCTGAAGGTTGTTTACGTCAGTTGTCATACGTGTGACAAGACTTGAACCTGAAAACCTGTCTATATTATTAAAAGAAAAATCCTGGATTTTATAATACAGATCATGCCTGAGATTTTTCGCAAATCCGCAGCCAGCCTCTGCGCAGTAATTCCCTGACAAAACCCCGAATGCAAGTGAAATAAAGGCAAGCAGAACAAGTACGAGTCCGTATTTTACAATAGTCCCTATACCGCATCCTTCCTGTATTCTGTTGATAAGCTGTGATATCTCAAGAGGGAGGATACATTCGACTATAACCTCAAGAGAGACAAAAAATGGTGTCAGCAGTGTTGCTTTTTTATATTCTCTGACACACCGGAATAAGGTTTTGATCATTAAAAAATACCCTTTCTGTATGTAAATACTAATACCCGGCAACTAAACATAAATTTAGCCACACATATTTAATTATAACTCTTTCGCCGTATTTTGTCAACTTAATAAATTTTTAAAAAAAGTTAGTGACAAATCACTTTATATATGTTATCATATGATGTAGACTATTAAAAAATGATTGAAGGAATACCGAAACAGAATAAGTAAAGTTGCTTGACTTTACAGCTGTTTTTTGTCAGGAATTCCTCAGGAAAGAGGTTAGCAAATGTCATTTATCGAGATCCTCAAAGCCGTGTTTTTCGGCATAGTTGAAGGAATTACTGAGTGGCTTCCGGTAAGCAGTACCGGTCATCTTATTCTTCTTGATGAGTTTATAAAACTTAATGAATCAGAAGAATTCAAAAGCATGTTTGATGTTGTAATACAGTTTGGCGCAATTATGGCCGTTGTTGTACTCTACTGGAAAGAAATATTTCCTTTTTCATTTAAGGAAAAACCAGTTGTAAAAAAAGATATATTCGTTCTCTGGTTCAAGATCCTCGCCGCCTGTATACCGGCTGCTGTTGTTGGACTTCTCTGGGACGAAGTCTTTGAAAAGTACTTCTACAACATGGTTTCCGTTGCAATAGCACTTATAGTAGTCGGTGTCGCTTTTATCTTTGTTGAAAAGAAAAACAAGGACAAAAAGCCTCGTGTAAACAGTCTGTCTGAAATAACATTCAAAGACGCGCTGCTTATAGGCGTTTTCCAGCTTCTTGCTGCTGTTTTCCCGGGTACCTCACGTTCAGGTTCCACTATTATGGGCGGCCTTGCAATCGGTATTTCAAGACCTGTAATAGCTGAGTTTACTTTTTTCCTGGCTATTCCGGTAATGTTCGGTGCAAGTCTTCTTAAAATTGCGAAGTTCGGTCTTGCTTTCTCTGCTTCACAGGCAGTACTTCTCATTACTGCAATGATCGTTGCTTTTGTAGTATCAGTTATTGTCATCAAGTTTCTTATGGGATATATCAAAAAGCATGACTTTAAGGTATTCGGCTGGTACAGAATTGTTCTTGGTATTATAGTTCTTCTTTATTTCGCTTTTACACATAAATAATTATTTATAATACGCTGATCAATCCTGAAATACGGCGAAGCCGTATTTCAGTTCGCGGAGACTGCGGGGCTTCGCCCCGTGCCTCATGTTGATTTATGAAAAATTACGCATTTCATTGATACTTCTTATCCAAAGGGGGTGCAGACTGTGAATTTAAAAAATATCAGGATCGACAAATACAAAAGAAGGCAGATAACTGCACTCGCTCTTTTGATTTTACTGATCGTTGTTCTTGTAAATATGGTAAAATGTACAGCCAGAGTTCTCCGTGACAAGGATAAGCCTGGTACGTATGAAGCGTCACAGTCAGAAGTCTCTGAAACGGAACCTGCTGAAACTGAAGCGGAAGATCTCAGTTTCTCAGAATTACATTCAAAGCTTGAATTCAGGTCTGCAGATGAACTTAATCTTGAAAATGCAGTTCTTCCGTCCGATGATGTTTCGCAGATAAATGAAAAATACTTAAATGATGTAGTTATTATCGGTGATTCAATAAGCAAAGGCTACAGTGTCTACGAGAAATTAAAGGAAGACAATGTTCTTGCTGTAGGCTCCATCGGAGTAAGAAATGTTCTTGAGACAGACTTTACATATCAGGGTTATAATTTAAAGATCACAGATATTCTGGAAAGAAAAAAGCCAAAGTATATTTTCGTTTCACTTGGAATGAACGATATCAATATCCGTACTGCTGAACAGTACAAAAGTGACTACAGGAATTTTATAAGTGAGATCAGAAATGCAACGCCTGAATCCACAGTTATCGTGACTGCGATCACACCGGTGTCCCGTCAGACTACTTTTACAAAAAATGAAAATATCGACCTGTACAATGAAACTCTCAGAAAACTTGTTTTCGATCTTCAGGACGATAAAGTATTTTACGTAAATGCAGCAAGATATCTTAAAGGGTCAGATAACTATCTTATACCGGATTTTTCAAGCGGCGACGGTATACATCTCGCAGCGAAAGCATATGACCAGCTGCTCACATATATGTTTACCATGCTTGAATGGATCTGATATGCTGATTATCAGTTATCAGAGAACGATGTTTTCACAGTAAATAAAATATAAAGGAAAGACGTTATTATGAGGATAAAATGCCTTTTTACAAAAGATCAGATCTCCAGAAGGGTAAAGGAGCTTGCATCACAGATCTCGCGCGACTATTCAGGTACAGACGAACTGATGGTTTTATGCGTGCTCAACGGTTCCATGTTTTTTGCTGCGGACCTGCTCAGAGAATTCCGCATGTCATGCCAGCTCAACTGTATCAAGGCCTGTGCCAATGAAAGCGGCAAAATAGAGCTGTCGTACGGCGGCGATATAAACGTAGCCGGAAAGGATGTTCTTCTGATCGAAGATATAGTTGATTCAGGTATCACCCTCAGATCAATTATTGAAATATACAGCAAACAGGGACCGAAGTCAATTAAGGTCTGTACATTCCTCGACAAGAAAAAGCGCCGTATAGAAGACGTTGAGGCAGATTATGCCGGATTCGAGATCGACGATTATTTCGTTGTCGGTTACGGCATGGACTACAACAGCAAATACCGTGAACTTCCTTATGTGGGATACATAATAAGCTGATCCGGTATAAAAACGGGTCCTGCGGATATGTCCGACTCTTGAATGTTATACGTACTGATATAAAAACAGCTTCGCACTTATGTTTAAGTGCGAAGCTGTTTTATGTTTTGTTTTAAAATGTCATATGATTATGATCAGCCGAAGTATCTGTCGAGAAGACCCTTGAGAGCCTTGCCGTGTCTTGCTTCATCTCTTGCCATTTCGTGAACTGTATCATGGATAGCATCGAGATTGTTCTTCTTAGCGCACTTTGCAAGATCTGTCTTGCCCTGTGTAGCGCCGAATTCGCAGTCAACTCTCCACTTGAGGTTTTCCTTTGTTGATGCAGTCATTTTGCTTTCAAGATCAGAACCGAGGAGTTCCGCAAACTTTGCAGCATGTTCAGCTTCTTCAAAAGCAGCCTTTTCCCAGTAAGCGCCGATCTCAGGATAGCCTTCACGGTAAGCAACTCTTGCCATGCAGAGGTACATGCCGACTTCAGAACATTCACCGTCAAAATTAGCCTTTAACTGTTCGAAAATATACTTCTTATCTTCATCGCTTATTTCGCTGTTGTTCTTTACTGTTTTAGCATAAACACCGAATTCATGTTCTGCAGCAAGTGTAAGTTCACCTTCAACCTTATTGAACTGTGAACCCGGTACATGACATACAGGACATTCTGCTGGTGGTTCATTTCCTTCGTGTACATATCCGCAAACCGGACAAACCCATTTAGCCATTTTATATTTCCTCCTGAATAAAAATAATTTCTGACCTGAAAAATATACCGAATCATAGTTTA
>CADAPI010000032.1:0-17407 GCA_902789705.1 uncultured Ruminococcus sp. | reverse complement strand
GTTTACTATTAGCCGATATGCAGGGAGCAAACGTAGTTTGCGGATCTGCAAGGCAATAAAATTAATTTATTATAGTGAACGTATAAATCTTTTATGCATTCACTATAATTTACTATTCGTTATATCTTACAGGTGTTCTTTGTAGTATATCATATATTTATATGATATGTCAACAGATTTAAAGTGATTTTCCATCGTGCCACTATACAATATTCATAGAGTATTTCATATAAATTGACCAAACACTGAAAGCATAGACGATTTTATCGGCTAGTGATGAAGTTAATGGCTTTTCTGTTGTTGTGGATGTGAACTTCACGCTGGTCACCGCCGGATTCACCGTCGATAGTCCACTTGAGTTCGGTATCGCTGTTGCACTTTATAACTATGTCAGATGTCTTGAAATAGAGTACGTGTTCAGTATCGATATCCTGAGAAATATTAAGCAGGGAAGAAAGGATCTCATGAAGTTCAATAGGATTGCTCGGAGTTCTGATAAGTGTAACTTCGTACATACCGTCATCAAGCGAGAAATCGTTCATTGACAGAAGACCGCCGACATATGCTGTGTTTGATATCATTCCCAGCACGAAATCATCAGTTATGGTATTGCCGTTATATGTGACTGTAAGATTGTAAGACTGAATATTCTTGATATGCTTCATAGCTTCGAGAAGGTAAGCGGCGTGACCAAGAATATTTTTCTGCTGCTGTGATGTCTCATAAGGTACTTCCGTAAATGCACCGAATGCAGCTATGTAGGTAAAGTATTTGTCGTTGAATGTTCCTATGTCCACCGGGAAATATGAACCCTCAAGAATAGAACGCAGAGCAGCATCCGCCTTGTCAGGAATATTCAGACTGTGAGCAAAATCATTTGTTGATCCTGCAGGAATATAGGCTACCGGAAGTTTGTTTTCGCAGCGCATCACACCACTGATTACTTCATTAAGAGTACCGTCACCGCCGGAGCAGAGAATGAATTCATAGTCATGTGTATCTGATTCCGAACAGATTCTTGCGGCTGTTTCTGTAGCGTCACCGCGGCTCTGGGTAGGTCTTACCGTGACATCGTAGCCGGCTTTTGTGAGCTGATCGATTATCCATGTAACTTTTGCAACAATAGTTTTTTTGCCCGAACGGGGATTATAAATAAAAAATACGTGTTTCATTTTTTCTCCTTGATCATTGATTTTGTAATCACTATATATATTATATAACTTCTGCATTTGTATTTCAATACTTTTATGGCGGTTTGTCAGATATGTAATATCATAAACGGAACCGTCACTTATATATTATAAACAATTTTTTGAATATACTATTGCATTAAAACTGTCATTGTGCTATAATAGACATAGGGGTTATACTATATTTTTATAATATAGCGAAATTTTTATGATATTATGATTATGATATATTACGATTAAAGGGGGAAGATGTTATGAAACTTAACTGGGACGACGTAAAGGATATATTCGAAAGTGCTGCTTTATGGGAAAACGGACACGACATGTACTGGTACAGGCTCATGTGGGGCCTCATGGAATACCGTGGTCTTAATGTATACAGCAATGACGAAGAAGTGAAAACGGTTTTTTCCAGAGTTTTTGCTATCATAAGCATTTATCATGAATTCATTAACATCTGTTTCGATGATGATGAAGATATAGCCGAAGCCTTCAGTTCATCAGAATACGCATACAGCATTATGCGTTACCTTTTTAATGAAAAGGACGTAAAGGATATTTTCAAAGCCCTTAATGAAGAGCTTGGTCTTGTAAGAACATTCTACAGCATTTTCATTACATGCGTCGAATTCAGGGACGGAAAGATCAGCTACGTTGAAGATGAGGAATACGATGACGCTCCCTGCGGCTACGATTCCGAATACAATTACGACTTCGACGAGGACGAACTTTACGAAAGTGCTCTCATGTTCCGTGAATACTGCAGCGAAAACGAGTATTATGACGAGGACGAAGAATTTCCTGACGATCCGTCCGAAGATTATTACAACAGTTTCGAAACATATCTTGAAGTTCTGGCGACTTCATCAATGAGTATCCTCAATGAATGCACACCTGATAAACTTGCCGGATATATTTATCTTTCAAGGAATATGAACAGGTCGGGTGCAGTCTGAAAACAGGGGGATACACAGAAAATAAACAACGGACAGGAAATGATCTTAATGCGGATTCCTGTCCGTTCTTTTATTATTCGGGAACACTGATTGTTTTATTCAGTAACACATCTGCATGTTCTGAAGTCATTGATTCTGTCCTTATAAGCCTTAACAGACTGTTCACGAAAAGCACATTTCGGATCACTTACACCGAGTTTGCCCATCAGGTACTCAGTAAAATACGGATTCATGACCAGCAGAGGGCCTACCATACTGGTAGCAAAGAAATTATTTACGTGAACGCCTTCAAGCTTTGACTCCCTGTTGATGCCTGCACCGCGTTCGACTTTTACGAAGTAGTTTGAGAAATTATCGCCGTAAACCTGTGTAAACTGAGTCTTGAAACCAACTACTTCCTTACCGTCAAAACTTCCGAGTACGAGAGTATTGAATCGCTCGTATATACGCTGCTTCGCATAAAGGTCAAATATGCCGAGGCATTCAACTTTGCTTTTATCATCTTTTTCGATGTATTTATAGAATATTTCAGGAGCATTTCCTGTAAACAGCATTACCTTGCCGTTGTCTATCGCTTCCTTAAGCTTATCTTTATATGGCATAAGACGTGAGATTATTTTCTCCTGATTGCTTTCGGTACAGGCTCCCATATAGATCATATCCGGATCGCCGGTCACGAAAAAAGGTGTATCGTTAAGGGAAGTATTTATGAATTCTGCATCAGGAAGGCACTTTTTAAGATAGCGTATGTTTCCTGAATCACCGAAAAGATTGCACTGTTCAGGGTAAAGTACTTCAATCTGCATTTTTCATCATCTCCTTTATTTTCTCCTTAAGGATCTCCTTGTACTGATCAACATACATGTCAAAGAAAATGTATATATTCTTTGAAATTTTAAGGTCAAGAAGCCTGTCGGCATCAACTTCATGCTCGGTGGTGCTGATCTTTTCTTCAGGAATTCCGGCGACAAGAAGCCTTAATACAAGGTCGCCTGCACGTTTTCCTGCAACGATTATCTGCTTTATATTGTCGTTTACAAGAAATTCAAAGTCAACGTCATAGTACCAGGCAGTATTTTCCGAAGTTTCTTTTCTGTCGTAGTAATCGTCCCAGAGAAGAATAACGGCTGTGTCCGGTGTATTTCTTGCTATGTTGAGTGAGTGTGAGCAGGCAACAGGGTTCTGACCCTTGGCCATGATGCATTTGAGAGTTCTTCCTTTTTCCTCAGTAACGTCATAACGTGAACGGACAACGTTGATTTTCTTAAATGAAGCGGCAAGCTGTTCTTCAGTAAGTCCGAAGGTCCTCAGTGCTGCAGTTACCGCTGTTGCATTGTAAAGATTGATCGTGTTTTCACACGGAACATTGTATTTTTCTGTTTTTCCGTCATGAAGGACTTCGATATCAGCTCGTCCGTCAGGAGTAAACACGCGTGAGGCAGTATCAAAATCAGGTTCCGGCGAACAGAAATCACACTTCGAGCATTTTGCACGGCCAATATGATTGTATCGCAGGAAGCTGTATTCAAGCGGTGAGCTGCATACCGGACATGCTGTTATGTCGCGGACAATGTTATTACCTATAAGCTGTTCGTCGCTGAAAGGCTTCATGCCGAAATAGGTTCTTTTGTTGTTTTTCTTAAGTGAAGAGCTTATAAGATCATCCGCATTAAGAATAAGATGTGTTTTATCAGGAATATTATCGTTGAGAATATTGAAGATATATTCCACGTGCGCGTTTCTCTTGTATGAGTCACGTGTAAGATTGGTAACTATAAGAATATCCGGCTGAACATAAGGGTATACCCTTACAGCGCTGCGTTCATCTATCTCAAGGACGCAGTACTTCTTTGTGGCTTTGCCGGTGAGAGTACTGTCCTTTAAGAGGGCAGCAGAAATACCGGTGTCAACATTTCCGCCGAAATTATTGTTTGTGCAGTCATAACCGTTGTCGGTAAGAATATCAAGAAGCATATTGCTGCAGGTGGTTTTGCCGTTGGTTCCTGTAACAGCTATAATTTTTTCCGGCTTTTCAAGATGTTTCAGAAAGTCAGGGCACAGTGTAAGAACAACAGATCCCGGAAAATTGGTGGCTCTTTTCTTAAGCATCTTAAGCAGCGCTATTGTAAGCTTTCCGCAGAATAAAGCAAAATAAAATCGTATTGGTTTCATAGAGTTTTTATCAGCTCCGTATTTTCAAATAATAAAGTGTAAGGCAGGCCGCCAGTACACACATATATAATTATAACATTTTTTTAACTGGTACACAATAGCAGAATTTAAAAATAGTTTAGTCAATTTACTTGATTATCCTGTCGTTTCATGGTATAATATTTGTGTATATTATAGATTGTTTACAGATAAGGAGTAAAACACTGACATGATCATTCAACCAAAAACAAGAGGATTTATTTGTACAACAGCACATCCGGAAGGATGCAGAAAAATCGTTTCCGAAAGTATTGAATATGCTAAAGCACACAAAAGCGAATGCGGTGCAAAAAAAGTTCTCGTAATCGGTTCTTCAATGGGATACGGCCTTTCATCAAGAATAGCAGCTGCTTATTCCAGCGGTGCCGCAACTATCGGTATTATTTTTGACAAGGAAGGTTCTGAAAAGAAACCTGCTTCAGCCGGCTGGTACAACACAGCAGCTTTTGAGGAATTCGCACACAGAGACGGACTCTATGCGAAAACCATCAACGGCGATGCCTTTTCAAAAGAGATCAAGGATCAGACGATCGAACTTATCAAAAAGGATCTTGGAAAAGTTGACATGGTGATCTACAGCCTTGCAGCTCCAAGAAGAACAACAGCTGACGGTACTGTTTACTCATCAGTTCTCAAGACAACTGAAGGAAACTATACCAACAAGACCATAGACCTTAAGGATAATTCAGTTAAGGAAGTTACTATTGAACCTGCCACCGATGAAGAAGTGCTTCACACCATCAAGGTAATGGGCGGTGAGGACTGGATGGACTGGATGGATGCCCTCAAGGCTGCCGATGCTATTGAAAAGGATGCGGTAACAGTGGCATTCTCATACCTCGGACCTGAGATAACACATCCTATCTACATGAATGGTTCAATCGGTCAGGCAAAGAAGCATCTTTACGAAACATCAAAGGCTATCTCAGCTAAATACAGTGACATTAAAGCATATATTTCCGTAAACAAGGCTCTTGTTACACAGTCAAGTTCAGCCATTCCTGTAGTTCCGCTTTACATTTCACTTCTTTTCAGAGTTATGAAGAAGAACGGCACTCACGAAGGCTGTATCGAACAGATGACAAGACTCTTCACAGACAAGCTTAAAGCCGGTTCTGCAGTTACTGACGAAGGCGGAATGATCAGACTTGACGACCTCGAAATGAAGGATGAGATCCAGAACGAAGTAAGAAAGCTCTGGGATGAAGTTACTACTGAAAACGTTAAGTCTCTTGCAGATATTGACGGTTACTGGAATGATTTCTTCGCACTTTTCGGATTCGGTGCAGACGGCATCGATTATGAAGCGGATACAGATCCGGTTTACGATATAGCATCATTGAAATAACATTTTTTCTCAGGTTAGTAAAAGTGGGTGGTTAAATGGGGATTGCAAGCAGTCCGGAGAAAACAAGAACTTTATTTGTTATTAAATCAGACAAATCCAGAAAGCATAATTTTTCAGATATGTTTTCCGGCAGCTATGATCTGATCGAAACAACATTCAGCAAAGACAGTACCGAACTGTTAAGAAAGCATTTCAGTGAGATCTCGCTGATAGTTATAGATACTGCAGACAATGCTGACGTAAGTATAAATTTTATCAGGGAAATAGAAGCAGATCAGAAATTCCGTGCTGTTCCGGTCATCATTATTGCCGATGATTCTCTTGAAAAGGAAGAGGAACGATTCCTTGCAGAAGGTGTCTCTGCCTTCACTACTTATTCTACAAGACAGAATCTTATTCTTCTGCAGACTGCCAACCTTATTAATCTGCGCGAAAACGCTGAAACAGGTATCGTTTCAGACATTGATGAGGTAACAGGCCTGTTTAACAGATTCGCTTTCTTCCGTGTCGCAGATACGATTCTTGAAGATAATCCTGACGATGAATTTGTTATATACATTTCTGAAGTTGACGGTATTAAAGGATATAACGAAAAGAACGGTAAGGAGGCCGGTGACGCACTGCTCAGAACTATAGGTGAGTACATGCGTAATATCGGCGATGAATGTCTGGCTGCCGGAAGATTTGCCGGCGATCAGTTCGTTTCGCTGTTCCGCAAGGATGAAAAGCTCAACAGCAGGCTTCTTGAACTTAATGTAAACGAGGCCTATTCCTTCTTCAAGGGAGACGCAGGCATTGACAAGCTCAGAATAAGATGTGCGATATATGAAGACATTGAACACGGAATACCGATTTCCGAGACCTGTGACCGTGCACTTCTCGCACTTCAGACTATCCGCGGAAAATACGGGAAGACAATTGTTCACTATGAAGCATCTGTTCTCTCTGAACACAGAAAGAAAGAACGCATCGAAGACAGTATGAAGGAAGCTCTTGAACAGAACCAGTTCAGAGTATTCTATCAGCCTAAGCACGATGTAAACACAGGTGAACTTACAGGTGCGGAAGCTCTCATCAGATGGGTACATCCGGATTTCGGCTTTATGTCTCCGGGTGAGTTCATTCCGGTGTTTGAGCAGAACGGATTTATTTCAGAAGTTGATAATTTCGTATGGAACAGAACCTGCCAGAATCTTAACAGATGGATAAAAAAAGGCCTTAAAGTTGTGCCTATCTCGATCAATGCTTCCAGGATCGATTTTATGAAGCCGGATTTCTTTGATAATCTTCACAGAGCATCAACTGAAATGAACGTACCTCCGCAGCTTCTCCACATTGAAGTTACAGAGTCGCTTTTCACGGATCAGATGGATGAACTCGTGGAGATACTTACAAAGTGCCAGAAAAACGGCTACAAAATAGAACTTGATGATTTCGGCAGCGGTTATTCCTCACTCAACACACTGAGTGTCCTTCCGCTGGATATTGTCAAGATGGATATGTCGCTTGTAAAGGCAATAACAAACTTCAAGAACATGAGAGTTTTCAGCGCATGTATCAATCTTGCAAAGAGCCTCGGACTCAAAACAGTTTCAGAGGGTGTCGAGACTAATGAGCAGATGTGGACCATACGCGAGCTCGGCGGTGATGCAATTCAGGGGTATTTATATTCAAAACCATTATCTGAAGACGATTTTGAAAAATACCTTATTGAAAGCACATCTGATCAGAATTGATTTTTCAGAAGACCCATGCAGAAATGCGTGGGTCTTTATGGTAAAGTAAAATCATGTGTTACAGCCGATATGCACCTGTCAGCGCGGTTTGCAGTTATGAATGGAATTTATCATATGGTGTAAAGGAGTTAAAAGAATGAAGCAGAGAAAAATCGCTGCATTTGCTGCAGCTTCGGTTCTTGCATTAAGCAGTTTTTCATACACCGGCACAGCTTTTGCTGCCGTGCAGTACAGAGACGTTACTTTTAACGGCATTACTGTCAACGGGGGAGAAGCTGTTGCCGGTGTTGACATTTCCTCTGTTATTTCTCTTGAAAAGAGCGGAGTGGTTTTTAAGGATAAGGACGGAAATCCTCAGGATATTTTTCTTACTCTTAAAAATGCCGGTGTAAATTACATTCGTGTGCGTGTATGGAACAAGCCTGAAACAAATTCCGGACTTACATACGGCGGCGGAGCCAACGATATCGGTACTGCAGTCGAGATCGCAAAACGATGCAGCAAGCACGGACTTAAACTTCTTGTGGATTTTCATTACTCCGACTTCTGGGCAGATCCGGGCAAGCAGAGAGCTCCGAAGGAATGGGCGAACTATTCAGTTGATCAGAAATGCGACGCTGTAAAGAAATTTACGGCAGACTGCCTTGATAAACTTAAAAGTACCGGCGTGGAAATAGGTATGGTACAGGTAGGAAACGAAACAAACGGAGGACTTTGCGGTGAAAAAGACTGGCAGAATATTTGCAGGATCATGAATGCCGGTTCTTCAGCTGTAAGAAGTTTTGACAAAAAAGTCCTCGTGGCTGTACACTTTACCAATCCGGAAAAATCGGGAAATTACGACTGGATCGCCGGAAATCTTGACAAATATAAAACGGACTACGACGTTTTCGCTTCATCATACTATCCTTACTGGCACGGAACACCGGAAAACCTCACTTCGGAACTGAGCAAGGTAGCTTCAAAATATGGGAAATACGTCATGGTTGCTGAAACATCATGGGCTAATACTTTTGAAGATTCAGACCAGTTCGCCAATACGATCGGCGATGCTTCCAGCCTTGGAAACTATGTTTCCTACGATATAAGCGTACAGGGTCAGATCGAAGCTGTAACAAAGGTATTTGAAGCAGTTGCTGATGTGGGTCCTAAGGGAATAGGTGCCTTTTACTGGGAGCCGGCCTGGATTACTGTCGGAAATGATCGTGCCGGCAATCTGGCGCTCTGGGAGAAAAACGGTTCAGGCTGGGCAACAAAAGCCGCAGCAGAATATGATCCGGACGCCGGACAGTGGTACGGAGGTTCTGCTGTCGACAATCAGGCGCTGTTCTCAGCTGACGGAAAGCCGCTTGACTCACTTTATATTTTCAGCCATATCAAATCAGGTAGTCAGACAGCTTCCTCTGATAATCTGATCACCGATCCGGGATTCGAAAACGGCGGAACAGGCTGGAAACTTGAAAACACGACTTCCGGTGAATATGCGAAGTTTGAAATAAACGATGAGATGACTCATAAAGGCGGAAAGGCTGCACACTGGTATTCTGCAAATGCATTTGAATACACCGGACTTTACGCCGAATACACAGCGCCTGAGACCGGAGAATATCGTTTTACCGATTATCTTGCCGGAGAAAAAACGTCTTACAAAAATCTTATATCGGTAAACGGCGAGCACAAAGCTTCTGATGAAGGTACCGTTACCGCATATGACAAATGGAACAAGTCAGTAGTTGAATTTACAGCAAACAAGGGCGATACAATTGGTATCTGGATAGAACTTAACGGTGAAGCAGGCGGATACGGTTCCGTTGATGACTGTGAACTTTGTTTTACCGGACAGGCTGAAGATGATCCGATAAAGGGTGATCTTAACGGAGACCGGAAAGTAAACGCATCTGATCTTGTGATTATGCACTCGCATATGCTGGGCGGAACATCATTAAGTGATACTTTATTCCCGCAGGCAGATATGGATTACAACGGCAAAGTGAATATAGCAGATCTTCTGCTGCTTAAAGAACGTATACTCGACGGAACTTACTGATAGTCACGGTGCTTATATTCCGTCCTAAATCCGGATGGTTTTTATATGAACCTACAAAATTTTAATGGCGGTATTTATGCATATCCTATAAGCTTGACTTTTTCATATTATTATGTTATCATATTAGCATATTAGCACGCTAAAGCGTTCTGCAAATTTTTTACAGAAAGAAATGAGGAAAAGAATGAAAAATAATAACCTTATCACGCCGGAAGGTACAAACGACCTTTTATTCAAAGAGTGTGTAATGAGAAGAACAGTTCAAAAGGCTGTTTCCGAAGTTTTCATGGAAAGAGGATACAGTGAGATCATTACTCCGGGCATCGAGTTCCTTGATGTTTTTAATCTGAATTCACGACATTTTCCTCAGGAAGAACTTTACAAACTTGTAGACCGCAAGGGCAGACTTATTGTTTTAAGACCTGAATCTACAATGCCTATCGCAAGAGTTGTAGCAACAAGACTTAAGGAAGCGACACTTCCGCTCAGACTCTGCTACGACCAGTATGCTTTTAATGTAAGCACACAGATGCGCGGCAGAAGCGATCAGATCTGTCAGGCCGGTATTGAACTCATTGGTTCATCTGACAGGATAACTGATTTTGAAGTTATAGAAACAGCAGCTGCTGTTCTTGAAAAATGCAGTACAGGTGATTACTCACTTGAAATAGGCGACATCGGTTACTTCAAGGAGCTTATGAACCAGCTCAGCGCGACCGATGAAGACAAGGAAACAATCAGAGATTTCATTGAAGAGAAGAATTATCCTGCTCTTAACGACTTCCTTGATACATTCGGTGATAACAGTATTACTAAGGCTCTTAAAATGCTTCCGCGTCTTTTCGGCGGCGAGGAAGTTTTTGAAAAGGCTTCAAAGCTTTTCTCTGATGAAAAGACTGACGCTATACTCTCAAGCCTTAAGGAGCTTTTCAAGGATATCGAAAAACTCGGCCTTAAGGGAAGAGTTACAGTTGATCTTGGAATGGTAAACAAGACTGACTATTACACAGGTGTTATACTTAAAGGATACATGGAAGGCTACGGCGAACCGGTCATCTCAGGCGGTCGTTATGACAAGCTCATTTCCGAGTTCGGATACGACGTTCCTGCTACAGGTTTTGCAGTAAATGTTGATGCCGTAGCAAAGATCAGACTCAGAAACGAAAAGATAGCTGTACGCGAAGTTGAAGCTATCGTCTTTGCGGAAAAAGGCTTCGAGATGAAGGCTGTTCTTCACGCACGCAAGCTTCGTGCTGAAGGAATGAAAGTAGAACTCGGCGCTTTTAACGATATTGACAAGGTAAGAAAATATGCTGCTGAAGTAAAAATCGAAAAGATCATTTCAGTAGGCGAAAACATCAAAGAGATATAAGTCAACCGAAAGGATAGTGTAATAAAATGTCTAAACCATTAAGGATCGCTCTTACAAAGGGCAGACTTGAAAAAGATACAGTAGGACTTCTCGAAAGCCTCGGTTTCGACTGTACTGAGGTACATGAAAAAGGAAGAAAGCTTATTTTAAGCATTCCCGATGCAAATCTTGAAGTAGTTCTTGCAAAGGCAGCTGACGTAATCACTTACGTTGACAGAGGCGTCTGCGACATGGGGGTTGTCGGCAAGGATACTATCATGGAAATGCCGGGCAAGTTCTTTGAAATAGTTAATTTAGGATTCGGCAAGTGCAAATTCGCTCTTGCAGGCAAGAAGGGCGTAAACTTCTACGGCGGTTTCGGTGTCAAGACCATCGCTACAAAGTACCCTAACGTTGCAAGAAACTTCTTTGAAGCCAAGGGCATGGACGTTGAAATAGTAAAGATCGAAGGCTCAGTTGAGCTCGCTCCGCTTCTCGACCTCTCCGACGGTATAGTTGATATCGTTGAAACAGGTACAACTCTCAGGGAAAACGGCCTTGAAGTTAAGGAAGATATCGCTCCTATCGCTGCAAGACTAATCGTAAATACAGTAAGTATGAAGATGCGCCAGCAGGAGATCGAAGCGCTGGTTGAAAAGATCGAAAAGAAGATCGCAGAGTAATCGAAAGGATAATTACGAAATGATAAAGAAAATAAAGGCAAACGGTACTGATGAGTATAAGTTCCTTAAGGAACTTGAAGCACGTAACGTTGAAACAGATAAAAAAATCACAGACATTGTAAGTGACATAATAAATAATGTGCGTAAAAACGGCGACGAAGCAGTAAAGGAATACACGCTTAAGTTCGACGGAAAACTTCCTGAATACTTTGAAGTTCCGCGCGAAGTAATCAACGATGCACTTACAGAAGCAGATGAAGAACTGGTAAGCGCACTTTTAAACGCTATCGAAAACATCAGTGACTTCCACAACAGACAGAAGACTGAAAGCTTCATAGCACCAAAGGACAACGGTGTTATTCTCGGCCAGAGGATCAGAGGTCTTGCAAAGGTTGGTCTCTACGTTCCGGGCGGTACAGCTGCTTATCCTTCAAGTGTTCTTATGAATGCTATTCCTGCAAAGATTGCAGGCGTTGAAGAGATCATCATGATCACACCACCTCTTAAGGACGGTACACCAAACAAGGATATCCTTGTTGCTGCAGCCCTCTGCGGTGTTGACAGAGTGTTCCTTGCAGGCGGTGCTCAGGCTATTGCAGCACTGGCATACGGTACTGATACTATTCCGAAAGTTGACAAGATCGTAGTCCCTGGCAACATCTTCGTTGCTACAGCCAAGAAACTTCTCTACGGAACAGTTGACATCGACATGATCGCAGGTCCGAGCGAGATCCTCGTTCTCGCTGACAGCACAGCAGATCCGAAATTCGTAGCGGCTGACCTCATGTCACAGGCAGAACACGACAAACTTGCTTCAGCAATACTCGTTACAACAGATGAATCACTCGTTGAAAAGACTGAAGCTGAAATAAAGCGCCAGATGGAATACCTTTCAAGAAAAGAGATCATCGAAAAGTCACTTACAGACTTCGGCGCAGCTATAATCTGTGAGGATAAGGAAAAGGCCGTTGAAATAGCAAATGCCATTGCTCCGGAACACCTTGAAGTCCTCTTTGAAAATCCGCTTGAATACATCGGCAAGCTCGACAATGCCGGCTCAGTATTCCTCGGTCAGTACGCTTCAGAACCACTCGGCGACTATTACGCAGGACCGAATCACGTTCTTCCTACAAGCGGAACAGCAAGATTTTTCTCACCGCTCGGTGTTCAGAGCTTTACAAAGCGTTCAAGCTTTATTTACTACACAAGGGAAGCTCTTGAAGAAGCAAAGGATGATATTGTTCTCATCGCTGAAAGAGAAGGTCTTACAGCTCACGCCAATGCTATCAAGGTAAGATTTGAATGATGCATGACGGAATCCGGAAACATTTCCGGATTCCTCTTCAAAGTTTATGAAAAATCATAACACTGAAGAGGCAAGTATTTTTAAGGAGCGAAAATTATGTCAACAGGTTCATGGGAGAATAATGTACGCAAAGTCGTACCGTATACTCCGGGCGAACAGCCGAAAGAAAAAGTAATAAAGCTTAATACCAATGAAAACCCGTATCCTCCTTCACCAAAGGTAAAAAGGATACTTGACGAATATAACTGCGATAAAATGAGACTCTATCCTGATCCGGATGCGACAGTTCTCGTTGATGCCATTGCAGAAAGATATAACGTAAAGCCTTCACAGGTATTTGTAGGCGTAGGTTCAGACGACGTTATTTCAGTTGCTTTTCTTACATTCTTCAATTCAGAAAAGCCGGTACTTTTCCCTGACATAACCTACTCATTCTACGATGTATGGGCAGATGTCTACAGAATTCCGTTCGTACAGAAGCCGCTTACTGCTGATTTTAAAATTGATCCGGCAAACTACAAGTGTGAAAACGGCGGTATCATTTTCCCTAATCCTAACGCACCGACAGGCTGCGAGGAAAGCCTTTCAATGATAGAAGATATCGTTAAGGCAAATCCCGATTCAGTTGTTATAATCGACGAAGCTTACGTTGATTTCGGTGCTGAAAGTGCACTTTCACTTATCGATAAGTACGAAAATCTGCTTGTTATCCAGACCTTTTCAAAATCCCGTTCAATGGCAGGCATGAGAATCGGATATGCAATAGGCAGCGAAAAGCTTATAAAGTACATGAATGACGTAAAGTTCTCTATCAATTCCTATACAATGACACCTCTTACACAGCTCTGCGGTGCTGAGGCTATCAAGGATGAAGAATATTTCGTAAATACAGTTAAGAAGATCGTTGATACAAGAGAATATTCAAAGAAAAAGCTTGCAGAACTCGGATTTGAGTTTACTGATTCAAAGAGTAACTTCATATTCGCTTCACATAAGTCAAAACCGGCTTCAGAAATCTTTGCAGCTCTTAAGGAAAAGAAGATATTCGTAAGATATTGGAACAAGCCGAGAATAAGCAATCACCTCAGAATCACTGTAGGTACACCTGAAGAAATGGACGAGCTGTTTGCGGCTCTTAAGGAGATCCTGAAATGATAAAGGTAAGAACAGGAAAAGTTACACGTACTACACGTGAAACTGATATAAACATAACAGTTACCCTTGACGGAAAAGGCACAGCAAAGATCGATACAGGAATAGGATTTTTCGATCACATGCTCACAGCACTTTCAGTTCACAGCGGCATCAGCATGGATATAAACGTAAAGGGAGATCTTCACGTTGACGGCCACCACACAGTCGAGGACACTGGAATCGCCCTCGGACAGGCTCTTGCAGCTGCTCTGGGAAACAAATCAGGTATTAAACGTTATGGTACTTTCTACATTCCTATGGATGAATCACTTGCCATGACAAGCCTTGACATTAGCAACAGACCATTCCTCGTGTTCAACGCGGAATTTACAAACCAGAGCTGCGGAGACTATGACGTATGCCTTACTGAGGAATTCTTCAGGGCATTTGCCTTCAACGCTGGCATTACAATGCACATAAACCTCATGTACGGCTCAAACGATCACCACAAGTGCGAGGCTATCTACAAGTCCTGCGCACACGCTCTTAAGGAAGCAGTGGAGATCACTGAAAGCGGAAAGACACTTTCCACGAAAGGAGTTCTCTGATGATCGCAATTATCGATTACGGTGCAGGCAACATTTTCAGCGTTAAGAATGCACTGGATTACTTGGGTTTTGAAAACAAGCTTACTTCTGATAAGAATGATCTTATAAATGCTGATGCACTCATCCTTCCGGGTGTAGGTGCATTTCCGGAAGCTATGAAGATGCTCGGAAAATCCGGCCTTATCGGTGTTATAAAGGAAGAAGCAAAGAAAAAGCCTCTTCTCGGTATCTGCCTCGGAATGCAGATGCTTTTTGAAAAAAGCTATGAGTTTGAGGAAACAGACGGCCTCGGACTTATAGGCGGTAAAGTTGATAAGATCATTGCTCCGGGTTACATCATCCCGCACATGGGCTGGAATAAGCTTGAAAAGCTTAATGACTGTCCTCTTATGAACGGACTTGGCGATGATGAGTACGTTTATTTCGTTCATTCATTCCAGGCTTACTGTGACGATGTAAACATTGCTGCGTATTGTGAATATCCGGATAAGGTTCCGGCTCTAGTAACAGACGGCAAATTCGTCTACGGTGCCCAGTTCCACCCTGAAAAAAGCGGAAACACAGGCTTACAGATACTTAAAAACTTCGGAGGGCTTATAAAATGATAATACTTCCAGCTATAGATATTAAAGACGGAAACTGCGTAAGACTTTTCAAAGGTGACTTCAGTACTGTAGGGCGCCAAAGAGGGAAGACCGGTAAACACAAAGATCTACACTGACGTTGCTGAAAAGACAGGCCTTAAGGTTGAGCTTGGCGGCGGTATCAGAAGTCTTGAAACGATCGACGAATATCTCCGTATGGGTATTTCAAGAGTTATTCTCGGTTCAGTTGCCCTTAAGAATCCTAAGCTTGTAAAAGAAGCTATCGACAAGTTCGGAAGCGAAAAGATAGTTGTTGGTATCGACGCTATGAACGGCATGGTAGCCACTGAAGGATGGCTTGAAGAATCTGATGTAAACTACATTCAGCTTGCAAATATAATGATAAAATTCGGTGTAAAGTATTTTATCTTTACAGACATTTCCAAGGACGGAACACTCTCCGGAGTCAATGCCGAGCAGCTTAAAGCTCTTGCTGAAGGCACTGATGAGCAGTGCAATATCATCGCAAGCGGCGGTGTTCACACAATAGAAGATATAAAGATATGTAAGGCAATGAACCTCTACGGAACTATCTGCGGCAAGTCAATCTACAAGGGAACTCTTGATCTGAGAGAGGCTATCGCAGTAGCGGAAGGAGAATAACAGATGCTTGCAAAGAGAATCATACCGTGCCTTGATGTACGTGACGGAAAAGTAGTCAAGGGCGTTAATTTTGAAGGTATAAAGGAAGTCGGCGATCCTGTTCTCAGTGCTGAGGAATACAACAGACAGGGTGCAGATGAAATTGTTTTCTATGATATAACTGCTTCTTTTGAAGGCAGAGGAGTATTTCTTGATGTTGTACGCGAAACTGCAAAGAAGGTTTTTGTACCTCTTACTGTCGGCGGCGGAATCAAAACTGTTGATGACATCCGTGAAACACTCAGAGCCGGTGCAGACAAGGTTTCAGTAAACTCACAGGCTGTAAAGAATCCTGATCTTATCAGAGCAGGTGCCGATATTTTCGGCAGCCAGTGTATCTGTGTAGGTATCGATGCAAAGAAGATCGCTGATCACAAGTGGACAGTTTATATCAATGGCGGACGTGTTGATATGAACCTTGATCTTATCGACTGGGTACACACAATTGAAAAACTCGGTGCCGGTGAGATCTGTCTTAACTCCATAGACGCAGACGGTACAAAGGCCGGTTTCGATATCGAAATGCTTAAGGCAGTATGTGACAACTGCTCTATTCCGGTTATTGCAAGCGGCGGTGCCGGAAAGATAAATGACTTCTATGAAGTTTTTGAAAAGACAGGAGCAACAGCCGCTCTTGCTGCTTCACTTTTCCACTTTAAAGAACTTACAGTAGGCGAAGTAAAGGACTACTGCAGAAACAAAGGTGTTATAGTTAGATAATAAGGAGAACACATGGTAAAGATCGATCTTAATGACCTCGACAAATTCTTTGTAAAGGGAGAACTTATCCCTGCAATCTGCTATGAGGTAAATACAAAAACCGTTCTTATGCTTGCGTATATGAACAAGGAAAGTCTTAAGAAGACACTTGAAACAGGATATACATGGTTCTGGAGCCGCTCACGTCAGGAGTACTGGAACAAGGGTGCTACAAGCGGCCATCTTCAGAAAGTCGTATCCATTTACGGTGACTGTGACAATGATACACTTCTCGTTAATGTCGAACAGACCGGGGTTGCGTGTCACACAGGAAGCTATTCATGCTTCTTCAATGAAATTTACGGATAATTTTTTTAGGGAACTGCCAACTGGTTTTCGCAGTTCCCTGAATGTGTTTATAAAGGAGATATATGAATGGATCTTAATGAAGCTAAAAACAGAGTCGATGAGCTCACTGAAATAATAAACAGACATAATCACGCATACTACGTACTTGATAATCCTACCGTTGACGACTACGAATACGATATGCTCATGCAGGAACTTAAGAAGCTTGAAGCAGAATTTCCGGAGCTTGCGTCTGAAAACTCACCGACTAAGCGTGTCGGCGGTACAGCTCTGAACACCTTTGCAAAAGTACCGCACCGCGTTCAGATGGGAAGCCTTCAGGATGTTTTCTCGTTTGAGCAGGTAAAGGAGTTTACAGAAAAATGTATCTCCGAACTCACATCTCCTGTATTTATCGTTGAACCAAAGATAGATGGTCTTTCGGTATCGCTGGAATATCATGACGGTGAATTCTTCATCGGTTCCACAAGAGGCGACGGTTTC
>CADAPI010000031.1 GCA_902789705.1 uncultured Ruminococcus sp. | reverse complement strand
TTTTATTTCCGGTGCGGATAACGGAAATTCTGCCGAAGGAGCCGATGTAAACAGCGACGGTTCGCTTACGATGACTGATCTTATTGCTTTGAGAAACATCCTTCTTAATGTCACAGATCCCGGAAACGGTAATGAGGAACCGGTTACGGAATATCCTATCGATGAATCCTGCATACTTGAGCCTAAAGGAACAGTGCACACCGGCGAAGGTACGTTCTACGGCGGCGGTTATGTAGGCGGATGCGCCATGCTTGATCCTGTGTCCACAGATTACTGGATCGTTGCCATGAACCTTGAAGACTATGCTGATGCAAGGCTTGCAGGAGCATATCTTGAGGTAACAGGTGAGCTCGGCACTATCAACATGCTGGTCACTGACCTTCTCCCTGAGGGAAAGAAGGGTGACCTTGATCTTTATGTTGACGCATTTCCGCTTATTGCTCCTGCTGAAAAAGGCCGCGTACCGGTCAGCTGGAAGATAGTTCCGCTCGACATCGCGGACAAGGTTCCGGTAAGCTACAGGTTCAAGGAAGGCAGTTCGGAATTCTGGTGCGGTGTTCAGCTTCTTGACCACCGCTACCCTATAGCAAAGCTTGAATATCTTAATGAAGACGGTGAGTTTGTTGAGATAGGACGCAGACGCTACAATTATTTCGAAAGCATGGAAATGGGACCGGGTCCGTTTACTTTCAGGGCTACTGACATTTACGGTCAGGTTATTGTAGACCGTGACATTCCTTTGGTTCTTGATAAAAAAATTGAAGGCAAAAGCCAGTTTCCTGTATAGGCAGGAAAGAGAGGAATCGTAAAATGAAAAGAAACAGACTGCTTACAATGGTCTGCGTCTGTGCACTTGCAGCCGGAGCTTTGCAGGCTCCGCTTGTCTGTGCTGAAGAAGCAGAGCAGAATGCTGCCGAAACAAAGCCACAGATAAGTCAGGACACACTTTACACAATTACTTATATCAGAGACGGCGGTGTGGGAAGGATCGATGAGAACGAGCCGGCTGTCAAAAGTACAAAAATGCTCATTTCACCGTGGGCACTCAGAAAAGACGGATACTCACACTACGCATGGACTGACGGGGAGCATACTTACCGCCGCGGTGAAACTATAAGCATGCCGGCTCATGACGTAGAACTCAGACCGGTCTGGAGACGTACATTCAAGGTAACTTATGAAAAACTTGAGGATTACGGTTATGCTACACCTTTCAAGGACGGATCGGTCGCTCCGGGCACACAGATCTATCTTCCTAATATTCCGATGCATAAAGGTGATGCGATATTCAACGGCTGGTATGTAAACGGTGAATACCATGAAGCACTCAGCACGATAACTATCGGTGAGGAAGACACACACGTTTCAGTCTGCTGGCTTGATCCGGTCGAGATTGACTATTTTGCCGGTGACGTTGAAGGTGTTATCGGATCTCCTCATTACATAGTGCAGGCTTATCCGGGATTCTCAAGAGATATTGCAGGTACTGACAGAATTTCAAGACTCGGCTACAAGCTTGACGGATTTACTGATCCGAACGACAACGACCGTAAATATGATTTCAAGGACAGTTTTATGGTCACTGAAGAAGGAAAGACATTTGTGGCTGTCTGGGTACCGATAAAGGTAGGAATGAAGTTCAGAGGCGGCGAGGGTGCTGAAGGAAAGATGCCGAATCAGATCGCTGAATTTGACAGCTGGACAAAGCTCAATGAATGTACCTACACAAAGGAAGGATACAAACTTCTCGGCTGGAAGCATGGTGACGACTACTACCTGCCTGAAACAGAGGTAAAGGTAAAGGTCGCTGAATACGGTGATTTCATGGAGTTTGATGCCGTATGGATCGAAGAGGACAGAAATCCGGGCGATGTGAACGGTGACGGCATTGTTGATCTCATGGATCTTACGATGCTCTCAATGCATATAGTCGGCGACAGCGAGATCAAAGACGAAAAGGCTCTCGACGATGCTGATGTTCAGAGAGACGGAAAAGTAGATATTGCAGACCTTGCAAGATTAAGACAGTTCTTAATGCAGGATAAAATTTTATTAGGGGTATAAGGAAAAAATGAGTAGAAAAGCTGTTGTTTTCATTATTGCACTTGCCGGGATGGTAACATTCTGTTCGTGCGGTCCGACAGAGGAGATAAATGTCAGACCGGGGGACGATGTTATCGGTCTTATGACCTCTGCAGGTGAAGAAGCTGTGACGGTAGCATCTTCTGAAACAGAAGCAGGTCAGAGCGTAACGGAGGTTTCATTTACTGTAACAGAACCGGAGACTTCGCCGGTTACCGTGACTGAAGCGGAAAGTACAAAGGCTGAAGAAAAGGGATCGTCTGAAAATAAAAATGAAAACAGCGGCGGAAACTCATCTTCTGAAAATAAACCGTCAGATAATTCATCAGGTGGTTCATCTGCAGGCAGCAATGATTCCGGAAACAGTTCAGGCGGACAGAATAACAGTTCCTCTGAAAACGAAGCGCCGGAACAGGAGAAATCTCCTTCACCGGAGCCTGAGCCGGAACCGTCACCGGAACCGGAAAGGGAGTTTGCACCTGCTCCGGTGGTGAACAATGCTGAACTTAAGTATGCTGACGGTGTTCTTATAGTAAACAAGTCCTATCCGGTACCGCAGGACTATGAACCGTCCGGTCTTGTGACAGCTTACGGAACCTGGGGCGAATACCTTCTTCCCGAAACAAACGAAGCATTTAAACAGATGTGCATAGATGCTGCAAATGAGGGGCTGAATCTCTGGTGTGCATCCGGATACAGAAGCGTATCCACACAGGACAGGATCTATAACAATTACGTCGCTCGTGACGGCAGGGCTGCAGCGGACACATATTCCGCACGTCCGGGCCATTCCGAACATCATACCGGTCTCTGCTTTGACCTGAACTCTATCGACAGCAGTTTTGCCTACACTGCCGAAGGCAAATGGGTGGCAGAAAACTGCTGGAAGTACGGTCTCATTATCCGCTATCCGCAGAGCAAGGAAGATATCACCGGATACAAATACGAGCCGTGGCATCTGCGTTATGTAGGAACGGATCTTGCGAAAACCCTTTATGAAAGCGGTCTGTGCATGGAAGAATATTTCGGACTTACATCATACTACAGCGAATAAAACGAAATTCAGTTATACATAAAGGGAGCAGCCGGAGATAAAAGAACCTCCGGCTGCTCCCTTTTTATTCAGGACAAAATTTACAGCGAACGAAAAATCAGCCCGTGTTCACTGTAATTTTTTCTTGTATGAAGATGATTTCTGCGTTATAATAATAGAGTACGTATTTGGGGTTGCTGAATAGAAATGACAAACATCTTATAGAAGAGGTTTTCAGAGGAGGATCATAATGACGGTTAAGTCCGTTTTTAAATATTCACTTACCGGATTAGTGCTCTCCGGAGGTTTATGTGCCGGATTATCAGGATGTTCCGGTCTGACTGAAAAGCAGGAAACGATAAATGAATATGTAAATGAAACTGAAACTGTAAAAGATACTGCAAATGGAACTGCAAAAGAGACAGTAAGTGAAACTGTAAAAGAGACTGTAAATGATACTGAAATTCTGTTTGTAACAGGTACAGGAACTCATTCCGATGTGTCGGAGAACGTTACAGAGCCTGTAACGGAAGGCGATGTAACAGATTTCGCAGTAACCGCACTGAATACAGCAGATCCGGCTTCAGCTTCGTATGTTGATGAATACCTTAGAAAGTTCGGGACAGACCCGGAAGTAATTGCAGATTCGGAGCAGGTCATTACTGTAGATTCCAGCGACGGATCATGCTATGTTTCAGTCTGTGAAAAAGAAAATGATTCATGGATCTGTCTGTTCGAAACTACAGGAGCAGTAGGAAAGAACGGCGTTTCAGCCAGTAGTACAGAAGGAGATTACTGTACTCCGGAAGGCGTATTTGATCTGGGCTTTGCATTCGGCACTCAGCCTGTGCAGGATTTAAAGATCGAATACAGAGAGATAAATGAAAACTGCTACTGGGTCGATGATCCGCTGTCGCCGCTGTATAATCATTGGGTCGAAAGCGACGAAATAAGCTGGAACAGTGCGGAACATCTGACCGACTATCCGTCGGCTTATAAATATTCAGTTGTGATCAATTATAATATGGATCCTGTGGAAAAATATAAGGGCTCAGCTATTTTCCTTCACTGTATGACCGACAGTTACACAGCAGGGTGTGTTGCTGTTTCTGAAAAAGATATGCTTGAAATTCTGAAATGGCTTGACAGTTCAAAAAATCCGGTAATCATTATTCACTGATTACCGGATTTTTTTCTGCATATGCTTTCTGTTTCCCGCCGTCTCAAAAAAGTTATCAGGCATCGCGATGCTTTTACTATCAAACAGCTGCCGAAGGCTGCTCACCATTTTTGTGCATTGAGAAAGGTGCTTTCGGTTACTTGAATGTATGAGTTCAGTCAACAATTACAGAGCCGTCTGTTATATTAGCTGCAACATCATCCTTGAAAGCTTCAATAGTTTCGTCAATCGTATCGAAGGTACCGTCACAGTATGAATCTACATTACTTGTAAACAGACTGTAGAGGAGATAATCATACGGTGTTATTTTTCCTTTCACATCGATATTTTCAGCAACCCTGTCGAGTACTTCAAACTGATTCTGACCTCCGAGTACAGGGGCTCCCTTGTATTCTCCTTTTGAGATTATATTTTTCATGACCTTCCTGTTTGAAGATATATATTCGTCCTGCGTTTTTGCATAAGCTTCTGCACTTTCTTCGTTGATCGTGAAGAAGTCTATGAACTGCTTGGCGAGTTCTTTGTTGTTGATCCTTGCTGCTGGAGCAAGCCATGTACCGCCCCAGTAGAAATCTGAAGGACCATTAGTACAATTCCACAGACCAAATGTACTGCCAGCCTTTCCTCCTGCAGCGTATTCGAGAATTACATCGCCAAATCCCCATGACGGGATGAAGTATCCGAAAACTTCATCTGTCTGACCGAGCGGCAGCCATTCAGGTGTCCATTGATTGATCTTTGTTACGTAGCCTTCGTTGCAGAGAGTGTAAGCCATCCGTGCAAAGTCTGTACAGTAGTCGGTAGTGACGAGATGGTCGTTTCGGATCCAGGATGAATCACCTGAATATCTGTAAGCATGACTTACGCCGCCGAGTGTAGCTGAGATTGCAGGACCGTTTACGAGTTTGAGCAGTCTGGCTGTATCAATGAATGTATCCCAGTCTTTGACCTTTTCCTGCATTTCTTCCGGCGCCTTAACGCCAAGATATTGTTCAGCGAGATCTGTTCTGTAGCAGAAGGCGCCGGGTGCAGCCTGCCATGAGATACCTTTCAGGGCGCCGGTGGTCGTTGATCTGCCGGTTTCAACAACATAGCTGTACAGATCTGAAAAATCCGATTCTTTGTAGCCGAGATCTGAAAGCGGGATAGTCTGAGCATCATCATTTATGAAGTCAAGGCACCAGTCAGATTCGAGAAAGATAAGGTCGGCATCATTAGAAGGATCTGAAAGGTATGCATGGTAATTTTCAGCAGCTGCTCCGCCATATACATCAAAATTTTTAATATTGATTTTTGAAGGATCTGTTCCGGTTTTCTCGCAGAAAAAATCAACCATTGGCTTGCTGTCATTTGAATTCCAGCAAAGTATAGTGAGTTTATCAGATCCTTCATCAGCCGGTTTGACTGTCGGCACTGTTTTGATTGATGGGGCTGAATCAAGCACAATGTTTTTGATAACATTAAGATCCATTACATCTACTTTTCCGTCACCGTTTACATCGGCATTATAGACTGACTTAGCGTCTATAATACTGTTTCCGCATAATGAGTAAGTAATGAGTGACGAAATAACTCCGGATGCTGCAGCTGCAGCGATAATATTCTTTTTCATTTTATTTTCTCCTTTTGATAATTAATTTCTTGTCAGTATTCTTTTAGACGTTAATTGAAGTTGCGATATAATATATATCGTCATAAAATCAGATTATTAAAGTGAAAAACTAAAAGATATATAACAAAATTATTTTGCTTGAATTATGATGACAACAATGCTAAAATTATAAATGATATTTAATCTAATATGTTTGTGAAAGGAGGGAAAACCATGTCTTTGTGGAATCCATGGCACGGCTGCCATAAAACAAGTCCCGGATGTGCGAACTGCTATGTGTACAGACGTGACGATAGTATCGGTAAGGATGCGAGCGTGGTCGCAAAGACGGGTGACTATGATCTTCCTTTGCGGAAGAACCGTTACGGCGAGTACAGGCTTTCGCCGGATGACGGCGTGGTTTTCACCTGTATGACTTCTGACTTTTTCCTTGAAGATGCCGATGAATGGCGTAAGGCCTGCTGGGAGATGATACGTTTCAGAAGCGACCTTTCATTTCACATAATAACCAAGAGGATCGAACGGTTTGAACAGTGCATGCCGCCGGACTGGGGGGACGGATGGGATCATGTTACTATTTGCTGTACCTGCGAAAATCAGGAGATGGCCGACCGCAGACTGCCGGTTTTTCTTTCTCTTCCTATAAAGCACCGCGAGATAATTTCCGAGCCGATGCTCGAAAGTATAAACATCGAAAAATATCTTGCCACAGGACTTATCGAACACGTTACCTGCGGCGGTGAATCCGGCGATAACGCAAGACCGTGCGATTTCAGATGGATAACGGAGCTCCGGCGTGAATGTGTCCGTGCCGGTGTTCCTTTTTATTTCAAGCAGACCGGAGCGAAGTTTATCAAGGACGGAAAACTGTATCACATCGACAGGGCACTGCAGATGGCACAGGCGAAAAAATCCGGTTACAGTTACACACCAGGTGAAGGTTCGGCAGATGCCATCGTATACCGCCTTCCGGAAAGAAAACACCTGTTTGAGCGGCTTTCAGCATCCACCTTCCGGAACAGATTTCATCTTTCCGAAAAAGACAAAGAATACATTTCCGACAAGGGCATGGACGTTATAAGAAAACACGCAGAGGACTTTGTTTCAAAGCGTCTTGCACCGGAAAATCCCGAAAACGACGGTAAGCAGACACCGATGCGCGGGCATCCGGTGTTCATCGCCCAGCACGCTTCAGCCTGCTGCTGCAGAAGCTGCCTCGAAAAATGGCATAACATCCCCTCCGGAAAAGTACTCACAGATGCGGAACAGAAGTACGTGACAGACGTGCTCATGGAGTGGATAATGAGAGAATATCAGAAGTGAAATTTGTGCATGTTGTATATTCGTTCTGAAAAATGTGCCAAATCGCAAAAGTTCGTTCCGAAAATGTGTCAGATTTAAAAAGTTCGTTCCTGAAAATGTCAAGATAAATGAGAAATGGAGGCGGGATTATATGACATTGGCAATGAAAATAGATGAAGAAAGAGATATAGCCGAATTAAAAAAGTCAGTTTCAGCTGTCAGAAAAGGCAGAAATAAAGAAAATGATGCTTTTTTAAAAGAAATCCTTTCGGGTAATCATGATACATAACTGACGCAATACCCAAAGAGTTATTATTAATATTATACAAAACTAATATTGATTTCTGTTGTTTTTTATATTATAATTAATGCTATAAAAAACAGAGCTGATATTCAACAGTTCTGAAAACAAATGTGGATTACAACAGAGGGGGATATTAAAATGTTATCATTGATTTTCAGCATTCGATTCTGGAGAAAAACAGAGGACCGTAACCGCGGTATTGCGGCTATAGTAGTGTCCGGAATAGCAGCTTTGCTCAGTGTTATCCTGTACGGACTTATAGGACTTGTTGACGTAGCCGTTTTAGCTGCGAATGTCATCATTTTCCTGAAGGTACAGGGTGAAGGCGGCTTTTACTGATAAGATATATAGTAAACGAAAAAATTATTTTGCGTTCACTGTAAAATAACAGACCGATATTTCTCCGGCAGCGGATTTTTTAGTCCGTGCCGGGGAATTTTTTATTTAAGTAAACGGTTAAAATCGTTGACAAAATCTGTGTATCTGTTATAATTATAGTATGTGTTTTTTTATTGAGTAAATATATATGGATCGGAGGAAGAAACGATTTGGCTTTAAATAAATACGAAGAAAAAATGATAAACGTTTTAACTGAAACACTCGGAGGTGTGCAGGCAGCGTTTTCATATCAGAAACAGGATGCGGAGCATAAACTCGATATTCTCTATGCAAAGCAGAGTCCGGGCGGAAACTATCTTACGGCTTCTACTCTCGGTCTTGTAAACAGAACAACAGGATACTGTGATTCAAATACAGGAAAGGACATTCGTGCGGAACTTATAATGTCATCATACGGCGGTCACGATCAGGCCGGCAAGATCCTTTCCACAGCGGGTATCGGCATATACGACACTAACATCCGTTACGGATACGGAACAGTGCTCAAGGGAATAATGGAACTTTACTATCCGAATTCCGATATGAAGCATCTTTTCCTCATGCTTCCTCCTCCGCTCTGGAAGAAGTCATTCGGCGTGACAGATGCAGACGACAGCATCATCACTTTCCTGTATGCACTTCCGATCTCACAGGCGGAATGCGACTACATGTCTGAAAAAGGCATTGACGCACTTCAGGATCTTTTCGTTGAAAAGAACATCGACATGTTCGACTTCGAAAGAAAATCAGTTTTATAAAGCTGATTTATTTATAAATCAGCGCGGGGGACCGGGGCGAAGCCCCGCATTCCTTCCCGGAATTCCGGCGGATCCGGATTTCCGGATCAAACATTGTTTTGTATATTAAAATTCAAAGGAGCGTTTTCTTATAATGGAATGGCGTGGATTAAATGAACTGAGAGAACTTTATCTCTCATTTTTCGAAAGCAAGATGCATACAAGAATGGCAAGTGCGCCGCTGATACCACAGGGCGACAACAGCCTTCTTCTCATAAATTCAGGTATGGCGCCTCTCAAGAAGTTCTTCCTCGGACAGGCAGTTCCTCCGAACAAGAGAGTTACAACATGCCAGAAGTGTATCAGAACACCTGATATCGAAAGTGTCGGCAAGACTTCAAGACACGGTACATACTTCGAAATGCTCGGTAACTTCTCGTTCGGCGACTACTTCAAGAATGAAGCTATCGAATGGGCATGGGAGTTCCTTACAAAGGTTCTCGAGATCCCTGCAGAAAAGCTCTGGATCACAGTTTTCGAAAGCGATGACGAAGCTGAACAGATCTGGATGAACAAGATCGGCATCCCGAAGGAAAAGATAGTACGTCTCGGCAAGAAGGACAACTTCTGGGAACACGGCTCAGGTCCGTGCGGTCCGTGTTCCGAGATCCACTTCGACCGCGGCGAGGCTTACGGTCCTTTTGAAAACTTCGAGCAGGCAAGTGACGCCGACAGAATAATCGAGATCTGGAACCTCGTATTCAGCCAGTTCGATTCAGACGGCAACGGCCACTACGAAGAAATGAAGAACAAGAACATCGACACGGGTATGGGTCTTGAAAGACTTGCATGCGTAATGCAGGGCGTTGACAATATCTTTGAAGTTGATACAGTTCAGAATATAATGAAGCACATCTGCAAAATCGCAGGCGTTGAATACCACACAAACAGCAAGTCTGACGTTTCACTCCGTGTTATCACTGACCACATCAGAAGTACAACATTCATGGTCGGCGACGGCGTAATGCCATCAAACGAAGGACGCGGCTACGTTCTCAGAAGACTTCTCCGCCGTGCTGCACGTCACGGAAGACTTCTCGGAATCAAGGATACATTCCTCTACAAGGTATGTGAAACAGTAATTCAGGAAAACGAAAAGGCTTATCCTGAACTCCGTGAAAAGGCTGAATACATCAAGAAGATCATTCAGGTCGAGGAAGAAAACTTCGCAAAGACAGTTGACAACGGCCTTGAACTCCTTAACAAATTTATCGAAGAATCAAAGAACGGCATTCTTTCAGGTGAAGATGCATTCAAGCTCAGCGATACTTACGGATTCCCGATCGACCTTACTCTTGAAATAGCAGAGGAAAAGGGTCTTAAGATAGACATGGACAGATACAAGGAACTCGTTCTCGAACAGAGAAACAAGGCCAAGGCTGACCATGCAGCAAAGGCAAGCTCATCATGGGCTGATAACAGCATCAAGATAGCTGCAGCAAAGACAGTATTTACAGGATACACAGAAACAGAAAACGATTCTGAAGTGCTTGCAGTTTTTGACGGCACTGAAGAAAAGGAAAGCGCTTCTGAAGGCGAAAGTGTTGTTATCGTTCTTGACAGAACTCCTTTCTACGCAGAAAGCGGCGGTCAGGTAAGCGATACAGGTGTTATTTCAGGCGACGCTGTTATTTCTGTTGACTCAGTTATGAAGACAGAAGATGGTCACTTCCTCCACATCGGTACTGTTGAACGCGGTACAGTAAAGAAGGGCGACAAGGTAAAGGCTTCTATCGATGTGACAAGAAGACAGGCTACAATGAAGAACCATACGTCAGCTCACCTTCTCCAGGCAGCTCTCCGTGAAGTTCTCGGTGAACACGTTCACCAGGCCGGTCAGCTCGTAAGCCCTGAAAGATGCCGTTTCGACTTCTCACACTTCAGCGCAATGACACCTGAGGAGATCGCTAAGGTAGAAAACAGAGTAAATGAGATCATCCTTTCATCCGTCGCTGTTGAAACACAGGAACTTCCTATCGAGGAAGCAAGAAAGCTCGGAGCTATGGCTCTCTTCGGTGAAAAGTACGGCGACATTGTACGTGTAGTAAAGGCAGGAGATTTCTCAGTTGAATTCTGCGGCGGTACTCACGTTGACAATACAGCAAAGATCGGTCTTTTCAAGATCATTTCAGAAAACTCAGTAGCATCAGGCGTAAGACGTATTGAAGCCGTAACAGGATCAGGCGTTCTCGCACTCCTTAACGAAAACATTGCAGTTATCAACGAAGCTGCAGCAATACTCAAGGCTCCTAATGCTTCCGAACTCACAGCAAAGTGTACTCAGATAATGAACGAGTACAAGGCGCTTGAAAAGGAACTTCAGGCTGCCGGCGAAGAAAACGCTATGATGAAGCTCAGTGCTTTTGCTGACAGTGCATACGACTTTAACGGCGTAAGCGTTATCGCAGCAAGAGTTGACGGCGTGAAGAACGACGTTCTCAGAACAATGGGCGACAAGCTCCGCGACAAGGACGCAAATGTCATCTCAGTTCTCGCATGCGTAAATGAAGGCAAGGGCGTATTCTCGGTATCATGCGGCAAGGACGCGGTTGCTAAGGGTGCTCACGCAGGCAAGATTGCAGGCGCGATAGCAGGCCTTACAGGCGGTAAGGGCGGCGGACGTCCTGACAGCGCTATGGCTGGTATCGGTGACATTGCAAAGACTGACGCAGCAATGGCTGAGATAAAGAACGTTCTCGGTAATTTTATAAAGTAAATCATAAAGCGGAACGGTAAAACCAGACCGCAGACACTATCCCTCCGGCCGGTTTTTAGCAGGAGGGCAGTGTCATTTATAGCAGAGGATAAAAGTTTGTATTACAGCAAACAACAAGTATACAGGTATTTACTATGCACGGGGCTAAGAAAGCAGGCGTGCAGGGCAGTGTTATTCATGGACAGAAAGGTGAATGAAAAATGGATTGTTTATTCTGCAAAATAATAAACGGTGAAATTCCAAGCAAGAAGGTTTACGAAGACGATCTGGTATATGCTTTCCACGACATAGCTCCTATCGCTCCGGTACACTTCCTTGTTATCCCGAAGCAGCACATTTCAGGTGCGGCAGCTGTAACAGCTGAAAATTCAGCAGTTGTGGCACACATTTTTGAAGTTATTGCAAAGATCACAAAGGACATGGGCCTTGACGGCGGTTTCAGAGTTATCACAAACAACGGTGATGACGCAGGCCAGACAGTCAAGCACCTTCACTTCCACGTAGTTGCAGGCAAGCAGCTCGGCTGGAGCTCAGAACAGGGAGACTGATCACATGGCAGAAAAATATACCCTTAATGTTGCAGGACTTACAAGAGAACTTACAAGATATCCTGTAAACGACAAGCTTGAAATTGCAGCGTTCATCATGTTTTCTGACGTTGAACTCACTGTAAGATGCGCTGAGGAGCTTCTTAAAAAGGTGACTGACTTCGACATTATCCTCACTTCCGAGGCAAAGGGAATCCCGCTTGCCTACGAAATGGCGCGTCAGTCAGGAAAGAACTACGTCGTTGCAAGAAAATCAGTCAAGGTCTACATGACCAATCCTGTAAGTGTGAACGTAAAGTCCATTACCACAAAGGACGAACAGATGCTTCACCTCGGTGATGAAAAGGCAGCACTTATAAAGGGTAAAAAGGTCCTCATCGTTGACGACGTAATAAGTACAGGAGAATCACTCACAGCTATGGAAAAGCTTATCGAAAAGGCAGGCGGCACAGTCGTTCAGTCATGTGCGGCCCTCGCTGAAGGCGATGCTGCTGAAAGATCAGACATCGTGTTCCTCGAAAAGCTTCCGCTGTTTTTTAAATAATTTCCGGAGGGACAGCATCGGATGAAGCGAAAGATGATCTATGCCGGGGTCCCGTGGACAGCCGGGATGTTCTTTGCTTCCTTTTTCCAACCGGATACGCAGATACCGGCAATGCTTGTAACACTGCTGGTGTCTGCCTTTTTCTTTTGGAAGACTGTCAGAAAATTCGTGTACTACGCTGTCGCCGCTCTTTTTTTCATTGCCGGTGCGGTCACCTTCACACTGAACGACCGCATTGTATGTGAGAAAATAAGAGACCTTGCCGGACAGGAGATACGCTACGAAGGCAGGGTAAAAGAAATCACTGACCGTGCCGACGGAAAGACGCAGTATCTTCTTGACGGCAGGGCAGGCGACGTGACACATGCAAAGCTTCTGTGTACGGTAAACACTCTTGACTGTACGTATTTCGATACACTGTCGTTTACCTGCACGCCTTCGGAGTTTGAAAACAGTTTTCTTTTTAAGGCGAAGGATCACTACGCTTCCGAAGGGATCTTTCTTAAGACCGATAAAATAAAAAGCGTGAAGATAACACACGGAAACCGGTTTTCCTTCCGCAGAACAGTATACCGTTACCGCGACCATATCTCGGAAAAGATCAGTTCGGTGCTGCCGGGAGAATACGGTGCGCTTATAACTGCAATGCTGATGGGCGAAAAGAGCGGTCTTGACGAGAATACGGAAAAGAAACTTTACCGCTGTGGAACCGGACATATGTTCGCGGTTTCAGGAATGCATCTTGCACTTTTAGTAAGCCTCGTTTCCGCAGTTCTTGAAAAAACAAAACTTACGTTAAAGAAGCGCTTTTTTGTTACGGAAGGCTTTATAATAGTTTTTACCGTGTTTTCCGGAATGCAGGTCTCCGTGATAAGAGCGGCTCTTATGATGACTCTTATCTGCAGTGCGGGACTGTTCGGACGAAAGCCTGATCCGCTCAATTCACTGAGCATTGCAGCGATAATTCTTCTTATACACTCGCCGTGTCTTATCCGGAGCTCATCATTTCTGCTGTCGGTGGCTGGTACCTTCGGAGCGTCAGTTCTCGTTCCGTACGTTACCGACGGTATGAGTGACGAAGGATTTTTGGCACGGATGGGAAAAAAAGCAGCCGGGGTGTTCTGTATTTCGGTCTGTGTGTTCCCTTTTTCGGTAATGTTCTTTGACGAGGCGTCGCTTATTTCGCCGCTCTCGGACATTATCATAATTCCGCTTTGTACTTTTGCACTTGTCTGCGGGTTCGGAGTTACGCTTACAGGCGGAGCGGACGTTTTCGCATATCCTCTGTTCATGGCAGGCGGACTTGCTTCGAAACTTGTAATAAAGATCTCGTCCTTTCTTTCGGACACCGGTCTTTCGTCAGTTTCCCTCGGCCGCGGATTTGTTCCCGTACTTACGCTTTTTCTTACTGTTTTCGTTGCCTTTACGGCTTTCAGGTACAGAAGCGGAAAAAGCACCCTTGCGGCAATGTGCATATCGGCGGCAGTTTTCATCGCTTCGTCTGTCATAAACGGTCAGATGAACAGAAATATTCTTTCAGTATGCCGTACCGGTACCTCACGCTCATCTGCAGTAATGATATCGATGGGAAAATACAATGACGTCATCGACCTGACGGGAAAGCAGACTTCTTCCCGCTACATTGCAAAGCTTGCGGATATACGCGGCGTGCACCATATCGACTCGGTGTCCTTTATGAAGGATCCGTACCAGAGCATGGCCTCCTATTCGCGCAGACTCGTGCTTAACGATGTTGATCACGTCTATGTGCCGGAAGATGTTTATGCGCAGTACGGTGCGGAAATATGCGGATGCGATCCGGAGCATTTTGACAGTGATGGACTTTTCCTCGACAGGGGAAAATACACAGTCAGAGCAGTTCCGGAAGGCGGAGTAACGATCGATTACCTTGGTAATATAATAAAAATAGATGAATCCGGAATAGACACCGGCGAAGGTGCTGTTACGGAGCAGAACGTTGCGGTCAGACAATCAGAATCAGGAAAGGTTAAAGTCTACAGACTTGAATGAGGTGGACAATGGCACTTATCACACCGGCTGAACTGGAAAAGGAACTAAAGTCAGCGATTACAAGGAATGTCTATTACATATACGGAAAAGATGCCGGACGTGTCTCAGCTCTGGCAGAGCTCGTGCGCAGAAAGTATCTCGGAAAGGGCTATACCGCATCAGATTACAGTAAGTTCAGCGGCGACGAAATGAAAGTCAGCACTTTCCTCGATACTGCTGAGATCTGTCCTATGTTTACCGACTGGAATTTTGTTGAGGTAAACGACTTGAACGGTGAATCTCTGAATGCAGATGATCTTAAGGCTCTGACAGCTTTTATTGCGGATGTGCCCGACCAGACAGTGCTTCTGTTTTCCGTTACAGGGTTTGATGTAAAAGGCGGAAAAAAGGTTCCGACAGCCAAGAACAAAAAGATAATCGACGCCTGTACGAAGGCGGGTTCCGTATCCGAAGCAGATCTCAGAAAACCGGCTGACATGGCCGGCGAGATAATGAAGCTTGCATCGGAAAACGGTTCATCCATTTCAAAGCAGAACGCTGAAAAGCTTGCGCTTATCTGCCTCGGCGACACGCTAAGGGTCACAAACGAGACAGACAAGCTTTCATCATATGCGGGAAGTGACGAGATAACTGCAGAAATGATCGATGAAATGGTAGCCGTCGGCATAGACACCACGGCGTTTGCCATGGCATCGGCGGTAACTTCGGGAAATTCGAAAGCTGCCTTTACCATTCTTGATGACCTTACATCCGGAAAAACTGAAGCGGTCCTTATCATATCAGCTCTGGCGTCCGCTTTCATGGATCTTTACAGAGCGTCAGCTGCAAGAGCTTCGGGCGTGAAAGAGGCTGAAGTTGAGGCAGATTTCGGATACCACGGACGTGGGTTCGTAGTGCGCAATGCTTTCCGTGACGCTGCGAAAACAAGTACAGCACACTTAAGAAAGTGCCTTGAAATACTTGAAAAGGCTGATCTTGAATGCAAGTCGACGAGGCTTGACCAGAAAATAATCATCGAGCAGTCTGTGGCGCAGATGCTTGCAGCCGGAAACGGAGCGTGAATGGTTTGCTGAGAACAGAACAGGCTGTGATCGTTGAGGGAAAATACGACAAGATAAAGCTCGAGTCAATAATCGACGCAACTATCATAGTGACCAACGGCTACGGCATTTAAAGATAAGGAAAAGCTTGAACTCATAAGATTCTACGCAAAGCACAAGGGAATAATCATTCTTACCGATCCGGACGGCGCAGGATTCAAAATAAGAGGATATCTCAAAGGATCAGTACCGGAGGGGAAGATAACAAACGTGTATATTCCCGATGTCTTCGGCAAGGAGAAGAGAAAGGAAAAGCCGTCCTGTGAAGGAAAACTCGGAGTTGAGGGAATAAAAAAGGAACTCATAATCGAGGCTTTCCGCAAGGCGGGGATAAGCTTTACCGACGACGGAAACACCGAAAGACCGGTACGTGATCTCATAACAAGAACTGATCTTTACGAGGCAGGTCTTACGGGAATGCAGGACAGTGCGGAAAGACGGAGAACGATCCTTAAAAAGATAGGACTTCCGGAACGGCTTTCCACTACGGGAATGCTGGAAGCTTTCAATACAATGATGACAAGGGAAGAGTTTTACAAACTAACAGAAAACAAAGGGGAGACAGAATAAATGGTATTTTCGGGTATAACGTTTTTATACTTTTTCCTGCCGGCAGTACTGCTTGTCTATATGCTGGTACCAAAAAAGTGTAAAAATATCATACTGCTTATTGCAGGACTTCTTTTCTATTCCTGGGGTGAGCCGGCTTACTTCTGGGTAATGATCGCATCAAGTCTTGTGGACTATGCGGCCGGTATTTACATGAACAGGACGGAAAGCAAGGGAAAACGACGCGCCGCACTGGTGGTGTCCATGGTGGCCGATCTCGGTTTTCTCTTCGTTTTCAAGTACAGCGGATTTGTTGTCGATGTGATAAACAAAGCCTTCGGTACGAACATTCCGCGGCCTGATCTGCCGCTTCCGATCGGCATCTCGTTCTACACCTTCCAGAGTATGTCTTATACTATTGATATTTTCCGGAAGAAAACAAAGGTGCAGAAGAATTTCATCAATTATCTTACCTACGTATCACTGTTTCCTCAGCTGGTGGCAGGACCTATCGTCCGCTACAATGAGGTGGCTGATTCCCTTACGGACAGAACTTCGAATGCTGATACCATCGGCGAAGGCGCTGCACTGTTCATAAAGGGACTTGCCAAGAAGGTGCTTATCGCCAACAACATAGGCGCACTGTGGACCGAGGTAAAGGGCATGGACTTTTCTTCTATTTCAGTTCTTACTGCCTGGCTCGGTATCCTCGCTTTTACATTTCAGATCTATTTCGACTTTTCGGGTTATTCCGACATGGCAAGGGGACTTGGCCGTATGTTCGGTTTTGAATTCCCGGTAAACTTCGATCATCCTTACCAGTCAAAGAGTGTTACGGAGTTCTGGAGAAGATGGCACATCACGCTGGGATCCTGGTTCCGTGAATATCTCTACATACCTCTCGGAGGCAACCGCCTCGGAACAGCACGTACTTTCTTCAATCTTGCCGTGGTATGGATCCTCACAGGATTCTGGCACGGAGCAAGCTTCAATTTCATCTGCTGGGGTGCTTTCTACGCACTGCTACTGATAATTGAAAGAGCGGGATTCTCAAAGGTGCTGGAAAAGCTTCCGCCGCTTGTAAGTACATTCTACACTTTTATTATGGTCGTTATCGGATGGGTCATGTTTGACCTTGATACTATGGGAGCTTTCTTCCGTTACATGAAGGCAATGTTCTCGGTAAAGAAAGCAGTGGATCCTTATTCACTCTATCTGCTTGCTTCCTTCGGTATAATGTTTGCACTGTGTATTTTCGCTTCCACCGATCTGTGGGGAAAACTGTGCGGAAAGATACAGGCAAAGGAAAAGGGCGGAAAGATAATGGCGGTCGCTGCACCGGCAGTACGGATCATGCTTCTGCTTCTCTGTACATGCTATCTTGTGGATGCTACGTATAATCCGTTTCTTTATTTCAGATTCTGACAGGGGGTATTCAGATGAAAGAGTTTATGAAAAAGACCGAAGCCGTTGTTTTTCTGGCATTGCTCTTTATTCTGCCGCTGCTCACACTGTTTTCCCATAAGGAGAGCTTTTCGGAGCTTGAAAACAGAACGCTTCAGAGCAAGCCGGACTTTTCATTCGACAGCTGGTTCGATAAGAGCTTTATGGAGGAGTTCGACTCATACGTTTCCGATCATTTTACAGGCAGACCTGCCTGGATAAAAATGAAGCTCAAAGCTGAGCTTGCACTTGGACGCAAGGAGATAAACGGTATCTACATCTCGGACGGAAGACTTATTGAAAGGACTCCGGAACCGGATTATGAGACTATGGACAAGTCGATAGAGGCGATCAATTCACTTGCCGCATCGGTGGATACTCCGGTCTATGTAATGATAGCACCTACTTCAGCCGGTATCTATACCGATCTTATCCCGAAAAATGCTCCTCAGCTCGATCAGCACAGCGTGATCGAATACGTATACAAAAACCTTGATTCAAGGGTATCTACTGTAAATATCTATGATATTCTGAATGCTTCCAGAGAAGACTATATCTACTACAGGAGCGATCACCACTGGACTTCGCTCGGTGCGTACTATGCGTACAGCACAGCTATCTCGAAGCTCGGATTTTCGGCAGTTCCGTTCAGCCGCTACGACATTGAGCACGTAAGCAATGATTTCCTCGGAACCTACTATTCAAAGACGCTCTACGATAAGGTCCAGCCGGACACCATCGACATCTACACCAGCAAGGAAGGCGAAAAGGTGGTTTCCTGTACGGTGTCGAACGCGGTGGAGGAAAAGAGCTACGACAGCATCTACTTCAGGGAGTTTCTTGACGTAAAGGACAAGTACAGCATCTACCTCGGCACCAATCAGCCGTGCATAAAGATAAAAACGAATCTTCAGAGCGACAAGAAGATCCTCATCTTCAAGGATTCCTACGCAAATTCCTTCGTACCGTTCCTCACCCAGCACTACAACGAGATCACGGTCCTCGACATGCGCTACATAAACAATTTCCGCGACTACGCCGACCCTGAAGACTACACCCACATACTCTTCCTCTACAACAGCACGACGTTCAGTTCGGATGACAACATCAAAAAAATAGCATACTAAAACAAAAAAACTCAGAGTTTTCAGACTCTGAGTTTTTTGTTTGGTTATTCCTTGTGCGAAGTTTCGTTTTGAGGGTGAAGAGTTGTCTTCACAGACTGGGTGACGGAGCGTTCAGACCAAGACTCTGAAAGGGGAGCTGTCCCTTATTTCCGTGGGCGATGGGGCGAAGTATTCAGACCAAGGCTCTGAAAGGGGAGCTGTCCCTTATTTCCGTGGGCGATGGGGCGAAGTATTCAGACCAAAGCTCTGAAAGGAGAGCTGTTCCTTATCTCCGGGGGTG
>CADAPI010000030.1:525-21395 GCA_902789705.1 uncultured Ruminococcus sp. | reverse complement strand
CAAAACGGACAGATAATCCTTATGCACGATGCTGAAGGCAACAGGAAGACCGTTAAAGCTTTAAAAACTATTGTTCCCGAACTTCAGAAGCAGGGCTATGAACTGGTCACACTGACTGAGCTGTTTGAAGTTCAGGGCGTAAAACCTGACGAAGACACAATGTACAGCATTGTTGAACGTAACGGTAAGTAAGCCGAAAATATCCTTATCAGTCAACACATAAAACAGCAAAATTGTGCGCCGACGGCGTACTATAGACGCAAAACGGCCCGCAGACCTTTTGATCTGCGGGCCGTTTTATATTTATGTTCGACTTTGGTTATCAGATTATAATGACTTGTGGCAAGTTCTCTTGATAACGTCAAGCTGCTGTTCCTTTGTAAGGTCGATAAATCTTACAGCGTAGCCTGATACACGGATTGTGAAGTTTGCGTATTCTTCCTTCTCCGGATGTTCCATAGCGTCGAGGAGCTTTTCTGTACCAAATACGTTTACGTTGAGGTGGTGAGCACCCTGTGTGAAGTAACCGTCGAGTGTATTAACGAGGTTCTTAACTCTTTCAGCTTCATCGTGGCCGAGAGCGTCAGGGTTGATTGTCTGTGTATTTGAAATACCGTCGAGAGCCCATTCATAAGGGATCTTAGCAACTGAGTTGAGTGATGAAAGGAGACCGTTCTGTTCTGCACCGTAGCTTGGTGATGCACCAGGAGCGAATGGCTCGCCTGCCTTACGTCCGTCAGGAAGAGCACCTGTAGCCTTACCGTAAACAACGTTTGATGTGATTGTAAGGATAGATGTTGTTGGTTCAGAATTTCTGTATGTGTGTCTCTTCTTGATCATTGCGATGAATGTCTTGAGGAGGTCAACACCGATCTGGTCAGCTCTGTCGTCATCGTTACCATACTTAGGGAAGTCGCCTTCGATATCGAAGTCAACAACGATGCCGTCTTCGTTACGGATTGTCTTAACCTTAGCATACTTGATAGCTGAGAGTGAGTCGATTACGTGTGAGAAGCCTGCGATACCTGTAGCAAATGTTCTTCTTACGTCTGTGTCGATAAGAGCCATTTCAGCTGCTTCATAGTAGTACTTGTCGTGCATGTACTGGATGAGGTTAAGTGTATTTACATAGAGTCCAGCGAGCCAGTCCATCATTACGAGGTACTTCTTCATAACTTCATCGTAGTCGAGGTATTCAGAAGTGATTGGCTGGTACTGAGGGCCTACCTGTGCGAATGACTTTTCATCAACACCGCCGTTGATAGCGTAAAGGAGGCACTTAGCGAGGTTAGCTCTTGCGCCGAAGAACTGCATTTCCTTACCTGTCTGTGTAGCTGATACGCAGCAGCAGATTGAGTAGTCGTCGCCCCAAACCGGCTTCATAACATCATCGTTTTCGTACTGGATAGAAGATGTTGTGATTGAGATGTGTGAAGCGTACTTCTTGAATGTTTCAGGGAGGTTCTTAGAATAGAGAACTGTGAGGTTCGGTTCTGGTGAAGGTCCCATGTTTTCGAGTGTGTGGAGGAAACGGAAGTCGTTCTTTGTTACCATGTGACGACCGTCAACGCCGATACCGCCAACTTCGAGTGTAGCCCAAACCGGGTCACCTGAGAAGAGTTCGTTGTATGAAGGAATTCTTGCGAACTTAACCATTCTGAACTTCATTGTCATGTGGTCGATAAGTTCCTGAGCTTCCTTTTCTGTGATTGTGCCTGCTTCGAGGTCACGCTGGATGTAGATGTCGAGGAATGTTGATACACGGCCTACTGACATAGCTGCACCGTTCTGTGTCTTGATAGCTGCGAGGTAACCGAAGTAGAGCCACTGAACAGCTTCCTTAGCGTTCTTGGCTGGCTGTGAGATATCGTAGCCGTAGATCTCAGCCATCTTCTTCATGCCCTGGAGAGCCTTAATCTGGTCTGAGAGTTCTTCTCTGAGACGGATAACGTCATCTGTCATTGTTCCGTCGCCTGTGTTAGCCTTGTCGTTTTCCTTTTCCTTGATAAGGAAGTCGATACCGTAAAGAGCAACTCTTCTGTAGTCGCCTACGATACGGCCACGGCCGTATGTATCAGGAAGTCCTGTGATAACGTGGCTCTTACGTGCAGCACGAATTTCAGGTGTGTAAGCATCAAATACACCCTGGTTGTGAGTCTTGTGATATTCGTTGAAGATCTGTTCGTACTTCTCGTTTACCTTGTAGCCGTAGCTTTCAGCTGCCTGCTGAGCCATCTTGATACCGCCGAAAGGCATGAAAGCTCTCTTGAGAGGCTTGTCTGTCTGGAGACCTACGATCTTTTCGAGATCCTTGAGTGATTCGTCTATATAGCCAGGGCCGTAAGCTGTAAGGCTTGAAACGATCTCTGTTTCGCAGTCAAGAACGCCGCCCTTTGCTCTCTGTTCCTTGTAGAGTTCCTGGAGTCTGCCCCAGAGCTTGTCTGTAGCTTCTGTTGTACCAGCAAGGAATGATTCATCGCCGTCATATGGTGTGTAGTTCTTCTGGATAAAGTCGCGAACGTTGATTTCCTGCTTCCACTTGTTACCCTTGAAGCCACTCCACTGTTCAAATTCTACCATGTTATATAACCTCCTGTAAATTCGCTTAAGACTTAATGTCTTAATACATTGTCTTCAGCCAATTCAAAACCCGGCCCCTCTTTTATTAAAGAAGCCGAACAACTCGTCACACTCTTTGCATGAATATAGGCAAAACTGCTTTTAAACAAATTTTACCGATACCTGAGGTTCCGCAGTTCCTTATGAGGGAAACTTTATTTTCCGTTCATCAGTGTTCTGCTTCATTGTCAGATACCGGACCTTATCCCGTATTAACCGGATGTGTCACATTCGTTCATACAAAATGACGATTTTGCTCACCGGACTCTTTATTGTCTTTATCCATTTTATCACACATACATTTTATAGTCAATCGACATATTGCACTAATAGCACATCATAACTATGTTAATTTTAAGCCATAATAACAAATAAGCGCATATCAGATAAACTGACACGCGCTTTATGCTGATTTTATTTGTAATTACCCGAATGCACGTTGATACGGTTAAGGGCTCTTTTGAGTTTAAGCTCAGCGTAGAGCATCTCTTTTTCGCTTTCCTTCTTCTGTATTTTCTCACGTGCTTCCTCGGCAGAACGGTTTGCCCACTCGATGTCGATCTCGTCAGCCCACTCAACCGCCTCGGCGATTATAGTGGTCTTCTCAGCAGACACCTTGAGCACTCCGGATGAAAGAGCTGCCACACGGTATTTTCCGTCCTTCATGATCCTTACAGGACCTGAAGGGAGCGCACCTGCAAAGTTTTCGTGTCTTGCGAGCACACCCATTTCACCGTCGGTAGTCCTTACTATAAGACGTTCAGCTTCATCATCGTAGAAGATCCTGTCCGGGGTAATTATCTGGAGTCTGAATGAAGCCATTATTCATCACCCTTTGAAGCCTTAGCCTTTTCTATTGCTTCGTCGATAGTTCCGACGAAGAGGAATGCTGATTCAGGAAGGTCGTCATGAAGTCCTTCGATGATCTCCTTGAATCCTCTGATGGTTTCTCTGATCGGTACGTATGTACCCTTCATACCTGTGAACTGTTCAGCAACCGAGAACGGCTGTGAAAGGAAACGCTGGATCTTTCTTGCACGGTTTACGATGAGCTTGTCTTCGTCAGAAAGTTCATCCATACCCATGATAGCAATGATATCCTGGAGTTCACGGTAACGCTGAAGAATACTCTGTACGCTTCTTGCTACCTGATAGTGTTCTTCGCCTACTACCTCAGGGCTTAATATTCTTGATGTACTTTCAAGAGGGTCAACCGCCGGATAGATACCCAGAGATGCGATCTGTCTTGAAAGAACTGTTGTAGCATCAAGATGTGCGAATGTTGTAGCAGGAGCCGGGTCAGTAAGGTCATCGGCAGGAACGTATACAGCCTGAACTGATGTGATGGAACCCTTGTTTGTTGAAGTGATTCTTTCCTGAAGGGCACCCATCTCAGTAGCCAGTGTCGGCTGGTAGCCAACGGCTGAAGGCATACGTCCGAGAAGAGCTGAAACCTCGGAACCGGCCTGTGTGAATCGGAAAATGTTATCTATAAAGAGAAGAACGTCCTGGCCTTCAACATCTCTGAAGTATTCAGCCATTGTAAGTCCGGAAAGACCTACTCTCATTCTCGCTCCCGGCGGTTCGTTCATCTGGCCGTACACGAGAACGGTCTTGTCAAGAACGCCGCTTTCCTTCATTTCGTTGTAAAGGTCGTTACCTTCACGTGTTCTTTCACCAACACCTGTGAATACTGAAATACCGCCGTGCTGGTTTGCTACGTTGTTGATAAGTTCCTGGATAAGAACTGTCTTGCCAACGCCGGCACCACCGAAAAGTCCGATCTTACCACCCTTGAGATAAGGAGCGATAAGGTCGATAACCTTGATACCTGTTTCAAAGATTGAAGATTCTTCCGAGTGTTTCACGGCCTACAGGCACTTTGATCGGGCTGCCTGTATCGATGGCATCCATACCTCTTACAAGACCGTCAGTTGTACTCATGGCGATACATCTTACAACGTCATCACCTATGTGCTGGGCAACTTCGACTGTAAGCTTTGTGCCATGGTTGTCGATCTCTATGGCGTTAAGAAGACGAGGCAGACTGTTCTTCGGAAAACTGATGTCGACTACGGCACCAATGATCTGTACAATTTTTCCTATATTCTGCATAGTTTTAGTCTTTCCTTTCAAAAGGTTATGTCCTGTGTGATGGTTGCCTGACGTGCTCTGTTGTAGAGAAGTGAAAGGTTATCTATCATCTCATTAGCATTGTCAGTTGCATTTTCCATCGCTATTCTTCTTGACGCCTGTTCCGAAGCAAATGCATCAGAAACTGAACCGTAAATGACACCGGCAATGTACTGCGGCATGATTATGTCAAACAGCTGCTCAGGTGAAGGTTCATATGATGTCTGAATGTTTTTCTTCTTTGCTTCCTCCGCCGGCTTTTCAAGCGGAATAACACTCTTGAATTTCGCCTCCTGCAACAGAGGAGAAACGTAATCTGTGAAAATGACCTCTACCCTGTCCGCATTACCGTTCTTGAAGGCCGCCATTATCTTTGAGGCGATCTCCTTGGCAGAGTTCATACGAATATTTTCTGCAATGTTTTCATAACGGGCAACAACTCTGTATCCTCTTTTGGTAAAGTATTCAACAGCTTTCCTGCCTATCGGGATAACCGCTGTTTCGCATTTCTCCGACGCCTCGTCTATTCTTTTCTGTGCAAGCTTTAATACGTTCGAGTTGTAGCCGCCTGCAAGACCTCTGTCTCCGGCGATCACAACGTACAGAACTGTCTTTACTTCACGTCCTGAAAAATAGATGGAATCGAAGGTGGAATTTTCAGCTGTGATCTCCCACATGGTATCATAGAGCGCATCAAAAAAACGCTTGGCACTGTCTGCCTTGTCTCTTGCTTTTCTCAGTTTCGAAGAAGCAACGAGTTCCATGGCTTTAGTGATCTGCATAGTGCTCTTTACGCTTTTTATACGGCGCTTGATATCTTTCATATTAGCCGAAGCCATTTATCTGTCACCTCCGGTAAGGACAGCTGATCATTCTTTACCAGCCATGAATTTTTCTGTGAATGTCTTGAGTACGTCCTTAAGGGCAGCTTCATTTTCCTTTGTAAGGTCCTTTGTCTGGGTAATGGAGCTGATGATGTCCGGATGTGATTCATCGACGAATGTGAAAAGTCCTGTTTCAAATTCAGCAATACTTTCAACAGGTATCGGCTTCAGGAAATCGTTGATAACCGCATAGATGATGATTACCTGATGTTCAACCGTTACCGGTGAGTTCTTGCCCTGCTTGAGAACTTCAACTATTCGTTCACCCTTTTCAAGACGATCCTTTGTATCCTTGTCAAGATCTGAACCGAACTGTGAGAAGGACTGGAGTTCCTTGAACTGTGAGTAGAGGAGCTTAAGTGAAGATGAAACCTTCTTCATAGCCTTGATCTGGGCTGCAGAACCAACTCGTGATACTGAGATACCAGGGTTTACGGCAGGTCTTACACCTGAGTTGAAGAGGTCAGTTTCAAGGAATATCTGTCCGTCTGTAATGGAAATAACGTTTGTCGGAATGTATGCTGATACGTCGCCGGCCTGTGTTTCGATGATCGGAAGAGCAGTAATTGAACCGCCTCCGTAGTTTTCGTTCAGGCTGCATGCACGTTCAAGAAGTCTTGAATGCAGATAGAATACATCACCAGGGTACGCTTCACGTCCCGGCGGACGCTTAAGGAGAAGTGACAGTGCACGGTAAGCCACGGCGTGCTTTGAAAGATCGTCGTAGATACAGAGAACGTCTTTTCCCTTGTTCATGAAGTACTCACCCATTGTAACACCTGCATAAGGAGCGATGTACTGGAGAGGAGCGAGTTCTGAAGCTGAAGCTGCAACTACAATGGTATATTCCATTGCCCCTGCCTTGGTAAGGGTCTCAACTACGTTTGCCACAGTTGATCTTTTCTGACCGATGGCAACGTAGATACAGATAACATCCTTGCCTTTCTGGTTGATGATAGTATCAAGGGCGATAGTGGTTTTACCTGTCTGTCTGTCGCCGATGATAAGTTCACGCTGTCCGCGTCCGATAGGGATCATGGAGTCAATAGCCTTGATACCTGTCTGAAGAGGCTTGTGAACTGATTTTCTTGTAATGATACCAGGAGCGATCCTTTCGATAGGCATGCTTTCCTTTGTAAGGATAGTGCCCTTGCCGTCGATCGGTTGACCGAGAGCGTTTACTACTCGTCCCAGCATATCGTCACCTACAGGAACTGAAACGATCCTGCCTGTTCTTTTAACTGTAGAGCCTTCCTTGACGCCGGCGTCGGAACCCAGCATAACCGCACCTACGAAATCTCTTTCGAGGTTGAGGGCCATACCGTAAACTTCGCCTTCAAATTCAAGGAGCTCGTTTGACATACAATTGTCAAGTCCGTGAATATTTGCAATACCGTCACCGACAGTAACTACAGTACCTACGTCTGTAAGTTCGATCTTGTTTCTGTAGTTCTTTACCTGTTCCTTAATGATGCCGGTAATTTCATCAGGGCGTAAATTCAATCAATACACCTTCTTCTTATAATATTGTCAGAGGTCCGCCTCAGCAGCACGAAGCCGCAGAGTTTCCAGTCCGGAACGGACACTGTTGTCGATTCGCTTGTTGTTGTAATCAATGATTATACCATCGATTATCGAAGTATCTGTTTTCTCTTTAAGAACTACTGTCTTGTTAAGTTTTGCCTGAAGCTTGTCCACAAGTTTCTTTCTGAGGTCATCAGTAAGCGGAACGCTTGTGGTAACGTGAACATCAACTATGTTGTTGAGTTCATTGTATTTTTCGTTGAAGACTTCAGTGATCTCTTCAAAGTAAGCAGCTCTTCCCTTTTCGCAAAGGAGACAGAGAAAATCATAGATAAGCCCGTTGTCATCAAAAATCTTCGACACAACGGAAATTTTCTCTTCAGCTGTAAGCAGCGGGGCTGATAGAAGCGTTGTAAGATCCGGATTAGCTCTGAACACATCAGCAAATTCGTTAAGCTGTCTGTGCAAGTTCTCATCCGAACCGGCTTCAGTGAATAATTCGAACAGCGCCTCTGCATAAAGCTTGGCTACTTCTGCTGCCATACTTCATCACCCACATTTTCAATAAAATCATTGATCAATGCTTCATGATCCTTCTGGTTTATTTCCTTTTTGATTATCTTTTCGGCCATCATCATTGCGATGCCGGAGATCTCGTTCTTCATTTCGCTCATTGCACGCTGCTTCTCGCGCTCGATATCCTCGTTTGCACGTGTGATGATACCGCTTGCTTCTGCCTTGGCACTGCTTATGATCTCATCTGAACGGTCCTGTGCCTTCTTGGTAGCCTTCTTTACGATCTCAGCTGATTCATCCTTTGCAGACGCAAGAAGCTCGTTGTAGTTAGCCTCAAGTTCCTTTGCATGTGTCATCGACTTGTCAGCTTCCTCGTAAGTCTTTGAAACATCGGCCTGACGGCTTTCGATGATCGCATTCACTCTTCCGAAAAGGAAATGCTTAATAACCAGGAAAAGAATTAAGGTGTTAATGAGTACGAGTATGATTGTGCCATAGTCAATCGACAGGAATGATAAAAATTCCATATGGTCAACACCCTTTCAGTTTTATTTGTTATTAAAGTTTTCCTAAGAACGGATTTGCAAAGAGAAGGATGAGTGCGATAACGAGGCCGTAGATACCTGTTGATTCCGCAACGGCACATCCGATGAACATTGTTCTTGTTACTGCACCTGATGATTCAGGCTGACGTCCGATAGCCTCACATGCCTTACCTACTGCGAAACCTTCACCGATACCAGGACCGATACCTGCGATAGCTGCAAGACCTGCACCGATTGCTGAAGCTGCTAAAACAATTGCTTTTTCCATAATAAACTCCGTTTCTCCGCAGAGCTGATATATTTTTTATCAATTTTAATTTTCCGCTGATGCCGGATGCTTAATGCGTGCATCAGCAGTTATAAACGTTTTTCGTTTATTCCCTGTGGATGCACTGTATTTCTGCGGTCTATACAGTACATCATTCCGTCAGCCTGCTGTCTGTTCTTCTTCCGGATATGCAGCACCTACGTTAGCCATAGTAAGCATTGTGAAGATGAACGCCTGCATAAATCCTGTGAACAGGTCAAAATATACTGACAGAACAGCCGGTACACCGATAGTGAACACCGGGAATGCTTCCATACCGAGTCCGCGCGAAAGTGATGTGAGCGCGAAGTAGAGAAGCTGAGTGATTACGATACCACTCGCAACATTACCGAAGTGACGGATACTCATTGATACCGGAGTAGCGAGTTCACTGATAATGTTGATAGGTGTAAGAAGTGCGATCGGCTTCGAAAACCCGACGATATAGCCGAGAACCCCGTCGTTTTTGATTTTTGCGTACTGGATCATGAAAAATGTCATGAGTGCCCATGTGAGCGTAACGCTGAAGTCACCTGTCACCGGTCTGAGACCGAGTACACTGATAAGACTTCCGAAAATCGAAAACGAAAAAATCGTAGCCATATACGGCGCATAGACAAGGTTCTTCGCCCCCATTGCATCCCTTACCATGCCGTTTACTGTTTCGACGATCCACTCAGCAACGATCTGTTTTTTGCTCGGATGGTCCTTGGACATGTTGTGTGTCATAAAGAGCACAAGCCCGATTATGACTGCCATGACGACCCAGCTGAGTATCACTGTCTCAGTAACATTCAGTCCGAAGATCTTAAAAGCAACCTTAGGACCGTTTACAACTACTTCTTCTGCACCTAATCTGAAACCCAATACTTATCCCTCCTTTTTTTCGAATATAGCTTTCAGCGGAAAAATAATTTTCGGATAAAGAAGCGGTACTGCAGCGCATATGAAATTCATAAACGGGATCTCAACTGCTGCGAACAGACCTGCTCCCAGGAACAAAAGTCTCAGGATATACTGTGATATCATTACGGCGGTACCGTTTTTCCCTCTGACCGCTCCGCGCACCACGCTGTGTACTGTAAGTGAAATGAAGAACAGATCACATGCAAGCAGCAGAGTACCGAAAAGCGCTCCCGTAAGTGCACCGATAAACGGTGTAAAAGCGGATGCCACAGCTACAAGTATGATATCAAGACATAATGAGCATATGACAGCGAACCTGATTTCTTTCACCAATTCCTTGTTTGCCAATTTTTACTATTCCCTTTCTAAAAGCATATGTTTATTATAGCACAACTGCTTAAAAATATAAAGAGCTGAATCAGCTTTTTTTCTAAAAATATATAAATTTTACGGGTGACAGACCGGAAATCCGCTGAATCACGTAATCCGGTATATGTGATGTACGGAATAATTATCTGATATACTATTGGTTTTTGCAGGGTTTTGCATAAAGAAACACTACGCCGTATAAAAAAATGTTCACTTATTCTAAGTTTCTATTGAATTGACAGCTTTGCTGTGGTATAATATGGGTAAGTTGATTTATAGTATAGGAGGGGGAAAAATGATCACTAAGCAAAAGTTATGCATCTTATCCGCAGTGCTCTGCATGGCAGGGGTATTTCTGCAGCCGTCCGGCATGATCACGGACAAGGCCGGAGCTGCGGCAGCCGTGACCATCGGCTACTACAATGATGTTCCCGAATTCCAGTCGGGCGCATCCGATGATGAAAGAAAAAGCGGATATGCTTACGAATACTGCCAGATCCTTTCCGGTTACACGGGCTGGAGCTATGAATACAAATACGGGACCTTCGACGAAATGCTCGCAGCCCTCAAAAAAGGTGATGTCGATCTTGTTGCCGGTATTTCCGGCTCGTTCGATCCCGGATCAGATGCCGGCAGAATACGTCTGACGCCGTACAGAATAGGAACGGAAAACAGCACTGTGGCCGATCTTCCCGGAGCTGACAACGACAACTATTTCATTGCCGTTTCCGCTGACAGACCGGAACTGTTCAGTGCCCTTCTCGAAGCACAGAAACAGATAAACGAAAAGGAACCGGCTCTCTGCGAGCGGCTCACACAGAAATATTTCGGAAAGAGAAAATCAACAGGCTATTCGCAGGCAGAAAAAAAGTGGCTCGGAAGCCACTCAACCATCCTTATAGGATATCTGGACGATTACATGCCGTACAGCGACAAGACCGAAAAGAAAAATGAAGCTGACGGAATCATGGCCGATCTTTTCAACAGTCTTGCAAAGGTTTCCGGAAAAAGCATTTCTGCTGTTAAATACACGACCTACACTGATCTTTACGACGCACTGGAAAACGGAAAAATAGATGCAATGTTCCCGGCTTACCGTGATCTGTGGAGACTCGAACGTGAAAACACTGTATCCACAGGCGCTGTACTGACGGACAGAATGGAGCTCATAACAGCAAAAGGCGTCACTGAACATAAAAAGACTGCAGTCATGGCAACAAGCCCGGTCGAAGCAATGTATATTTACGACAACTACCCTGATACCGAGATAATCCACTTCAGCAACTTTGATGAGTGTATCAGAGCCATCCGGAAAGGCGCCGCCGACTCGTTCATAGTCGAGGAAAATGTACTGAACTACTGGCTCAGCGACGGCAACGACTTAAGCGATCTTGACATAACCGAGCTTGAAAATGCCATTGAATTCTGCTTTGCGTCCAAAAAGGATAACTACATTGTCTGTCGTATACTTGAGACCGCACTGGCATCTGTTGACCAGAGCGAGATCGACAGCGCGGTAAAGAACAATCTTCACCGTGAAAACACATTTACTTTTTCTGAATTCTTCAGGCACAACATTTCTAAAGTGATAATTCTGGCATTCATAGCCCTGATGGCGGCAGGTCTCATCATTTTCCGCCACAGACGTACACTTCGCAGAAAACAGAACGAGATCGAGGATGCACATCAGGAAATAAAGAAAAGCAAACAGGAGACTACGAAATACAGACAGAAAGTCGAGCACGATCATCTTACCGGTGTATTTTCAAGAGCATATTTCCTTGAAATGGCCGAAAAGAAGATAAAGGGACACCGTCCGAATGACACGCTTCAGATCGTCATGATGGATATTGATAACTTCAAGAGCGTAAACGACACCTACGGCCATGACAACGGTGACGTTGTACTGAGACGTCTCGGCGAGATCCTGAAAGAGATATCGCGTGTAAACGGATTTGCCGGAAGATTCGGCGGCGAGGAATTCTTCATCTTCCTTTACGGTGAAGATCCTGAGATACAGAAGCATATCATTGAAAAGGTATGCCGGAAGCTGAAAGAAACTGACTTTGACTTTACCGACAGACATATAACAATGAGCGTCGGCGTTACAAAGATAAATGACGGTGATACTCCTGAAGACTGTATTGAACGTGCAGACAAGGCTCTTTACTATTCGAAGAACCACGGCAAAGATCAGGTAAACTGGTACGAAGATATAATTGACAAATTATAAAAAAAGTAATATAATTTTTATGTTACCCTAAACGGTCTTATTGTGCCGACAGGTAAGCAAGGGAAACCTTCTGACTGTCGGCATTTACTATGAACAAACAAAATCGGAGGAAGAAAAATGAAAATTGAAACTCAGTGCCTTCACGAAGGCTATTCACCTAAAAACGGCGAACCAAGAGTAATGCCGATCTACCAGAGCACAACTTACGTATATAACTCAACTGACGCAGTTGCAGACGTTTTCGACGATCCGCAGCTCGGAATGATCTATTCACGTTTTGAAAACCCTACTACAGATGCTGTTGAAAAGAAGATCGCCGCTCTCGAAGGCGGTGTGGCTGCAATGTGTACATCTTCAGGACAGGCAGCTTCAATGCTTTCAGTTCTTAACCTCTGTAACGCAGGCGACCACTTCATTTCAAGCTCATCTATCTACGGCGGTACAGTAAACCTCTTCGCTTTCACATTCAAGAAGATGGGTATCGAATGCACATTCATCGATGTTGATGCTACTGAAGAAGAGATCAGAGCCGCTATAAAGCCAAATACAAAGTGCATCTTCGGTGAAACAATCGCAAACCCTGCGCTTACAGTTCTCGACATTGAAAAGTGGGCAAATATCGCTCATGAAAACGGACTTCCGCTCATCGTGGACAACACATTCGCAACACCTTTCCTCTGCCGTCCGATCGAATGGGGCGCAGACGTTGTAGTTCACTCTACATCAAAGTACATGGACGGTCACGCAGTTCAGGTTGGCGGCGTTATCGTTGACGCTGGTAAGTTTGACTGGGCTAAGTCAGGCAGATTCCCTGGTTTCACTGAACCAGACGAAAGCTACCACGGTGTTATCTACACAGAAAAATATCCTCACGCACCATACATCATCAAGGTAAGACACCAGCTCATGAGAGACTTCGGATGCTACCCTGCTGCAAACAGCTCATTCCTCCTCAATCTTGGTCTTGAAACACTCGCTGTAAGAATGCAGCGTTACTGCGAAAACGGTATCGTTGTTGCCAAGTATCTTGAATCATGTGATCTCGTTGAAAAGATCAAGTATGCAGGTCTCGAAAGTGATCCTCACTTTGAAAGAGCTAAGAAGTATCTTCCAAACGGATGCTGCGGCGTAATCAGCTTCACAATCAAGGGCGGCAGAAAGAACGCTGTTAAGTTCATGGATGCTCTTAAGCTCGCTTCAAACGAAGTACATGTTGCTGATATCAGAACATGCGTACTCAACCCTGCAAGTGCTACACACAGACAGCTCACTGAAGAACAGCTCGTTGCTGCAGGTATAGATCCTGGTATGATCAGATTCTCAGTTGGTATCGAAAATGTTGAAGATATCCTCGCTGATATCAGGCAGGCATTTGACGCTGTAAGAAACGGCTGATCAACGAATAATTAATCGTTAAGATAACTCAAAAAGCTCCGGCTTTCCGCTAAGGAAAAACCGGAGCTTTTTATTTCAGGCAGTCAATCCGGCTTCGCCGGATTGACTGGGTGGGATTGCGGGGCTTCGTCCCGTTCCCCGCACCGCCTTTAATAAATCATTGCTTAGTATCCGTTAAGGTGATAAGTCTCCATTATGGTCTTATAATCAACATAGGACACGTCGAGATCCACGTCATATCCTATGCCGTCTATCCTGCCGGTACACGAACGCTGCCATATGCCGCAGACTTCGTCAGGCTCAGTAAGCGACTTTGAATAGTTTGCATACCAGAAATCGAACTCATCTGTCAGGCGCTTCTTTTCAAGATAAAGCACCGGAAAATTCTTGTTCGAGTAGAGCATTGAATAGTAACCGGCATTTCTCATTCCGTCAAGGAAAGCGTAAATAATATCGGTACAAAGCTTCCGGTCCTTTGTCATAGGATCATTTTCAAGGTCATAGAAACAGCGGTACTCAAAGTCGTACACCACCGGAAATTCCAGCTGATACGGTTCTATCGTCTTTATACAGGCTTCAACCTCTGCAGCAACCGACTCAACATCACGCGCTGAAGAGAACCAGTAGATCCCGCACTGGATACCGGCGTTCTTTGCCCCTGTAATGTTCTGAAGGAACTTCGGCTCGACTTCCGTTCCCTCTCCTGCTTTTATCATAACAAACTCAACGCCTGCATTCTTTACCTTTTCCCAGTCAACGTCTCCCTGCCATTTTGAAACGTCAATGCCGTGCTGCACCCTCATGGGTGACGACAAATCTTCATGGGTGCCGAATGTGAGCAGCCAGTCATTCATCCTGCCTATCACTTCTGCCGCGGCGATATCACCGCCGGGAACTTTCGCTGCGGCCTTCCAGTTCGTTACCGGAAATTCTTCTTTTACACCTATTACGTTCTGCTTCAGATGTATCTGGTCAAGAACATTCACAGCTCCGTCACCGTTCAGATCTCCGTAAACTGAAGATGTAGCCGCGCTGACTGCAGAAAAGCCGTTCATACTGCTTACCATTGCTGCGGCACATACTGCCGCTGTAATGAATGCTGAAAAGATTTTTCTCATTTTCATATTTCTCCTGAATTTCAGTTTCATAAAAAATTATAGTGAACGCCGGAACAGTTCTGACGTTCACTATGATCAGTTCTTTTAAATTGCCCTGCCGGTCTGAAAACCGGCTGATTTAGTTTTTATCAGTGCAGGCGTACACCTGTACTGCTGTATATACCGGGTTATCAGTAGCCTAACTTTTCACCAACGATAATAACCTTGATTCTGTCCTTTTCTCTCTGATGTCCTGTGATAAGGTAATCACAGCAGATCCTTGCGTCAGATGAACATCCTTCTGTAATATTGCTTATACCGTTTGGCTGAGCCTGGCAGCATCCTCTTTCATAGCAGTATGTTGCACAGGTAAGGCGCTGTGTATTTGCCGGAGCAGCGGTTGACTTTACTCTGTTTACTGCTTCGTCAAGATTGTTTACGATCTTGTTGTATCCGACAACAACGATAACTGACTTAGGTCCGTAGCAGATGGCAGCAACACGGTTGCCTCGTCCGTCAACGTTGAAAAGTTCACCGTTTTCAGTAACTGCATTAGCACTTGTGATGTATGCGTCAGCAGTAAATGAAGCACGGTAGAGCTGATCAATCTTGTCGTGGTCTATTGCAGCCTTGTCGAGATATTTGTACTTGTCAGATCTGAGGTGATCAATAACTCCGCATTCTTCAAGAGTAACTGATCCGCCTGTAGCAACAACGTCACCGGTCTTGAGAAGATTGCTGATTATAGTAAGTACTTCCACCTTTGACTCAGCGTAGTGAAATTCCATATTGTTTCTCTTAAGAGCTTCCGCTGTTCTGTTGATGCGGTTAAGTATAACGCTCTTCATGTTCTCATTCATTTTTAAAACTCCCTCCATAACGCCCATGGCATCATTTAATATTACATTTGAAATATATTAAACAACAAAACTGTCGTTTACTATCATCTGTAATGCACTTTATCACACGGGAACTTCCCATGTGAAGCGCAATATTAATAATCTAATTATAGCCAATCTTTTCGTTTTTGTCGAGGGGTTTCACATTTTTATTTTGCTATTTAAAGCAAGTTTTACAATTCTTATAATAATAATATCATGATTTTATGCAGTTTTGCTATTGATTTTTATATATCAGATATCAAAACTATTTTAATATTTTTCCATTTAGCAATATTCTGCCACTTTTCGCAGTAACGGAAAACGAATCAGCTGTCACTTTCCGTATTATCTTTAACGTCGCCTTCATTATCATTCTTTGCATCATCTTTTTTCTTCGGACGGCGTTTCATCTTTGCTATCGGAAGGCTTTCAGCCGCAGACTGCTTGCGTTCATCTGAAAGATGTGTATATATTTCAGTGGTCGCAATACTTGCATGACCAAGCACGTCCTTTATAACAAGAGTGTCCACATTTCCGTGCTGGTACATAAGTGTCGCTGCAGTATGTCTCAGCTTATGCGGCGAGATTCCCCTGTTGCCAAGCCCGGTATCATTAAGAAGTTTTTCGATTATCTGTTCCACTCTTCTGCGGCTTATACGTCTTTTCTTCCTGCTTAAAAACAGTGCATTCGGTTCCTCCGGAGGATTTTTCCGCGAATTAAGATAAGTCTTTATCGCCGCGATACATGCGTCGTTTATATAGATGATCCTCTGTTTGCTTCCCTTGCCCTTTAAAAGCAGTTTCCTCTCCTCGAAATCTATGTCGCTTATATTGATGCTTACCAGCTCATTAAGTCGCATGCCGCAGTTTAAAAACAGTGTCACCATGCAGAAGTCACGCTCCGGTTCCTCATACGAATCAGACGAAAGCAGACGAAGGCTTTCCTCCAGTGTAAGAAACTTCGGAAGAGCACGCTTTACAGTCGGCATTTCCACATCCTCCACCGGATTGTGATCAACAAGATTCGCTCTCTTCTGCAGAAACTGGAACAGACTTTTTAAAGCTGCTGTTTTTCTCGCTCTGGCCGCAGGTTTGTTTTCGCGTTCAAAGGCAAGGAAATCAAAGAAACCATAAACGTCACGAAGAGTTATCTCATTTAAAAGTTCCTTCGGAAAATCCTTTATCTTTATCGCTTCAAGCGGTTCGGAACGATTCTGTTTTTCTTTGAGGATGTACCTTAAGAACATTCTTATGTTTATGAAGTATTCATTTATGGTGGTCTCCGCCCTGCCCCGCACTACCCGGAGATAGAAAATATAATCATTCAAAAAATCAGGGCATTCGTTTTTGTTTATTGTCATTAAACTTTCTCCTTGGAACACGCAGTTCTGCCCATTGTCTCTGTACTGATTTTACATAAGAAATTCCATGCAGGACAGAATCTGATTTCATGTTTTATCATTATTCAGTATTGTACTATTAATTGCGGCTCCTGTCAATGGAAATATGGTGGCATCGGAACGAAATGCACCGCACACTGAAATCGACACAAAAAATTCACATTAAAAGTGTAATATTATCTTTCAAATGTTGTTATAATTAATAGATAATCTTTACGATCCTGCTTAGCGGATCACACTTTTAAAAGAAAAGGAGATTTTACCATGAAAAAATCAATACGCCCGATAGCTTTTCTAGTCGCAGTAAATGCATGTTTTTCAGCGAATGCATATGCAGCCGGAGCTGTAACAATTTACGATCTGACCGGAGTAAATCTTACAGAAGAAGAAACGGCAATCGATCACGTTCCGGAAAACTATGACGAAGCTGTTGCCTTTGTCAGAAAATACGGAAGGTCAGCAGTATTCGGAAACACTGTATGCATTGTTGAAGAATGGTTCAGACAGCCTGGAAGTTCATACTACGCCATGGAATTTTCAAAGGACTCAGACGTGAAAGAGATCCGCTCTGAGGAAATTTTTTACGAAGGCGAAGACAAAGATAAAGGCTACATGGTTTTCTGTTTTGAAATGTCTGAAAACCAGATACTTAAATCTGATTTGTTTATGTATTTTATAATCGACGAAGATATAAATGATAAACGCCTGTGCTGTTCATATTCATTCTCATCTGATTCAGATCTGAACATCTCTGATATTTCTGAGTACAGCTGGCTGCCGGACTCTGTTGCCGAACATGATGCCTTCATAAAAAAATATGGTCAGTTCTCTTGCCTCAACGGATATATAAACGACTGTTCCGCTTACAGCCACTATGCAAAATACGAGCACGAATGGACGGGTTCTGCAGAGATCGAAGCTGAACAAAGCGCATACGTAACTCTGTCTCTGCCGGATTCTGAACACGCGCTGACACTGAGCGGACTGTGTACATATCTTTTCAAACCAAAAACTCCGGGAGTGTGTATGCTTACCGCCACTATGTATGAAAACTATGCGCCTGAATCAAGAATAATGAATAAGCAGCAGCTGTACTTTTCGGTCGACAAAGACCTTAACGCCTCCGAAATAAGCATGGAAGAATTCATGGAACAGTGCAAAGGAGATGCCAACGGTGACGGTGTATGCAATTTAACAGACTGCACCGCTCTTCGGAAACGACTCATCGGAATGAATGAAGACGGCATTAAAAACTGGAAAGCTGTTGACTACAACAGCGATGACAAACTGAATATTATCGATTTTTGTATGATGAAAAATGAATTTTTATCATAACGGATCTGAAAATACTATCGGAATAAAGTATTGCCCCGACGTGTTCCAAAGCACGCCGGGGCATTGTGTTTATTATGATTGCTGTCAGAAATCATAATGATGAATGTGATCAGTTCCTGTTATGTCAGTTCGATAAGTCCAAGATCCAGAAGACAAATGATAAACAAACTCATGCACAGATAAACGCCGTTTCGTTCCTTCTGACTTTCTTCATAACGGAACACATCAAGATTACATTCTGAAAGATTATCAAGATCATATTTACATCCGTTTATAATGCCAAGTGCATCAAGCATCTCCGAAACTGCATGCTGCAAAGATGCATCATCAATATTCTGATGATTCACAGCTTGTGAACCAAGATATGTCTTTAATTTCTGGCCTGTTTCAAAGCCCAGTGAAAATACATTACCCTGAAAACATGAAAGCGTGAAACTTTCAATTGCAGGATAGCTTAAAAGCAGCATTCCCTGCCTGTCGTAATCAGGATTATCTCTTGAATTCACAAGTTTATTTAAAAGATCAGATAAGAATGCACTGTCTGTATTAGAGCGGTCATCACGATCAAAAATATAATATATAGCCGCATTGTCAATATCAAAATCATATTTCTCAATAAGTTCTTCAAAAAGGCTGTTTAAATATCCGTCATCCTTCTGAATATATCTTATATTGCTTTCCTGCGTATTAACCACATAAACTCTGGAATTCGGATCAGTTTTGGAATTGTACTGTTTATAGTTTTTCCCACGGAGTTTTGTACTTATCTGATAATCAAATATCTGTGTAAACAGTTTCTTAAGAATGTACGGTTCAGTTTTTGTTCCCTCAACGATAAACAGTACCTTCCCGATAGGCTTATCCTTATGTAGTTCAATCTTCATATCGCGGGAGGCCTCCGAATACACCGCCTAAATACATTTTTTCAATATTCTGCGCTTCACGCGGTTTTTCATCTGAAAATCTTTTTATTCTGCTGCCATTCTTGTCAAATTCAACTGTGTAGAGCTGATCAGGACGAAGGATGCTGTTGGACAACAGGTTAGTTGAATGGGTAACAAACAGTATCTGTGCATTATCTGAATACTTCATAAAGTAACGGATAAGCAGTTTCTCCAGATCATTATGAAATCCGCTGGAGAATTCATCGAGAATAAGAAGACCGCCTTTGTGCGTGCAGTGAAAGAAAGACGGAAACAGACGAAGAAGATTCTGCGTTCCGGTGGATTCAAGTTCAAAAAGGATAGGTTCTTCTATGCCATCACGTTTCAGAAAAATCGGTTTATCATCGCTGAGATAAGAAACCATATTTTTCTTTGACTGATTACCATATTCTATTTGCTGTCCGAAATTGAACTCTTCAAAAAATTTATTGATCTCATCAGTTCCATGTTCATCAAGATACTTTTTCAGCTCGATATTCAATGACTGATATGCATTTCCGCGCTTATTGTACAGATCCCAGTAAATAGATGCTGATAAAAACGCAAACCAGTCCTGAAGTATCTGATTACCTCTGAAACGCGTATTGAAATAGATCTCACGTAAAAACAGTGTATCCGGCTGGATATCAGAGTATTCTTTCTTTTCGGTAAACGTGACTTTGGCATAACTGTTGTCACGTTCCAGAACTGTATTGCCGTCAACTTTAAGCAATTCTCTCCATGAAGGAACATCATTATGATACTCAACTGAATAATCTACTTCCGAACCTTTGATGTCAAATACAAAACGCATGGTCATAGAAGGATTAAGACTAAAGAGACAATGATTCCATTCAAACTGAAGCATAGCATTGCCAAAAAGCATATCAAGAAGCAGCTTGACCGGTAAAAGTGCATTAGATTTTCCAGACGCATTTGCTCCTACAAACAAAGCTCCTTTCAGCAGATTATGAACAGTATTGGTTCCTTCAAGAACTTTATAATTTGTCTTTTCAAGCGAGAATCTTGTTTTCTGTTTAAAAGAACGAAAATTCTCGACCTCATAATATTTCAGCATTTCAAGACCTCCTGTCGTGGGTGTTTAATATATTATACCACAGGTCTAATCGATTGTGCAATATTTTTGAAGACGATATAATTATATCCGTAAAAAGATTACATCAATATAAAAGCTACTGGAAAAAAAATTGTGCCACAATTCGTATTTGAACTGCAGCAGAAATAATATCATATATATTGATCTGAGTTTAAAAATCTATTACACCTCTTTCATTTAATTCTTGCTGTATTCTTGAAAAATCGCCTCCTTTTTTTATATATTTGGCGGTTATTTCAGACCAGCTCTTCGCTACTTCTCTCATATCTTCCAACGTACGTACAGGAGTCGACCAGCAAATATACCACAGTGTTCCCCTTCTAACTGTTCTGCCTTTTATAGATTCTACGCAATCATAAACCAGATTTTTCATTTGCTCGTCGTTTTCAGGTAAATGATGAACGACTCCGCAGCTGTCAGAGCGAGACGAGGATACTTCCTGATAATTTATATCTGAAATAATATATGCACGCCATCCAGTCGCACCAAGATCCACAAAAAGGAATTCAAAATCATATTCCCTGTCAGTTGTTATATAATAATTATGTTCATACCTCATAGTATTACTCCTTTTTAAAACATTTTTTAAAGTCTTTCGTTTAAGTTATTTGATATTTATTTGACCCGGTACCCGCCGGCAGAGACCGGGTCTATTATCTTAAGTTCTGCTCAGCTACGCTAAATAC
>CADAPI010000030.1:0-512 GCA_902789705.1 uncultured Ruminococcus sp. | reverse complement strand
TCTTACTGATTTTTATGTCATCCAACGTTCCCGACAGCACAATTTCTGTTCCATCGTCATTATCAAGAGCATACTCCAGCAGTGCATCTCCGAAAAAGTTTACGGCCTCCTGCCTGAATTCACGGGCACCGAACCTTCCGCTCTGTTCGACCGTCTCGTTTATAAAATCCTGTAAAAGCGGTGTGTCTATACGTGAAACCGCAAGATTATGCATATCTGCAGCGTCTCTTATACTTTTTACCGCTATGTCTTTAAGCGCTTCACCTTCAAGGCTGTTGAACTTTATTATCGCCGATAATCTGCTTATGATTTCCTTTCTGAATTTTCCTGTTTCAAGCAGCTTTTCCTTTGCTTCTCTTGTTTCTTCACTTATCTTTCTTGAAACCTCAGAAGACGTATATGATGAGAATGGCGTCACTGCTCTGCTGATAAATGTATCTTCGTCTTCAAGATCTATATTGCTGGTGAAAAACATTATGCAGTGTGACAGATCAAAATACATCTCACCGTTT
>CADAPI010000029.1 GCA_902789705.1 uncultured Ruminococcus sp. | reverse complement strand
ATTAATTCAATTTTATTGCCTTGCAGATCCGCAAACTACGTTTGCTCCCTGCATATCGGCTAATAGTAAACGAAAAATATATTTTTCGTTTACTATAAAAAAACAGCAGGCAGTCATTCACGATTAAGTGAGTGACTGCCTGCTGTTTGTCGTATACAAAAATTCTTTGCATTATAACATTTTAGTCTTGATCTCAATTTTGAGGATCTTTTCCCAGCCGAAGTGCTTGACAGAATAATCTGTTTCAGTAGCTTCCTTCTCAGGAGGGATCACTGTGCCGTCAGCGCGAACCTTCTTTTCAACAGGACGGATAACGTCTTTGGTTGTACGGCTTACGAGTTCAGATAAAGTGTCTGTAGGTAAAACTACAGCAAAAACATCAGGATCGTAGCTAAGAAGTTCGTTTACATCGGTGATGTTCTGTTCAGCACGAATAATTTTCGGACTATCGTATATTTTGATAAGACTGCTGTACTGATCGGTTGTCATTCTGTCTTTAGATGCCCATAATATTTTCATTTTTCATTTTCCTTTCTTGAAGTGTGATGTACTATCATATTATATCATATCATATAAAATATAGAAAATCAAGAGGTAATAAACGGAAAGTTGAATTACTGCTCATAAGTTTTAAGAATATTCTGTGCAACTTCCGTTTTTGAAAGGCGCTGGTCCATGGCCTGCTTTTCAATATATCTGTGCGCCTGCGGTTCGGTAAGTTTTAAGTACTGGATAAGAATACACTTTGCACGGTTTACGAGTCTGGCTTCTTCTATTTTTGTCTGAAGCTTTGAGTATTCCTTCATTACGTTCATCATACGTGCTCTTGTAGCCTGGAGCATTTTGAGGGTATGATAGAAAAGAGTTTTATTAAGTGGTTTTGCAAGTACGCATACACCGCATACTTCAAGTTTTTCCGATAATTCATCAGCTATGTCCGCTTTGCATATGAGCAGGACACCTGTGCTGGAGCGTTCTGATATTGCGGCTGCAAGGTCACTTCCGAATTCATCCGGAAGAGGAGTACTTATTATTGCAGCGTCAAATTCTGTGCGGTTTATAAGACGGCGTGCCTCGTTTCCGCTTGATGCTACTGTTATCTGAGTGCTGCAGTATGACTTCATCAGATTAGTAAGCAAAGCAGCAGCCTGTTCCGAACCGCTTATTATAAGGGTTTTGTCCAAAGAATCACACCTTCCGTTCAGACTGCCCGGTCATATGATGCAGAAATATTCGTTGTACTCATTTTCTTCCTTGTTGCTTGCAGCATTGAAACTGCTTATACGCCTGTCAAATCTTTCGAAAACCTGTTTCAGTTCAAGATCTGAAAGACTTTCCTTTACAAATTCACTGTTCTTTGCTGCTTCAACAGCTTCACTGAGTGATTCAGGAAGATCACCGCATGAAACACCTGCTTCCGGAAGCGGAAGTTTCTTTTCTATACCTTCAAGGCCTGCCTTCAGAATGAGATCGAGTACCATGTGGATGTTGCATGAAGGATCGGCTGAGCGGATCTCAAGCTTTTCTCCGGCGCTGCAGCTGTTGGTGATCCTGAGGGCTGCATCGCGTCTTTCGAGAGTCCAGTTTATTGTCTGATGTTCTTCGGCAAGTCCGTTTCTGAAGTATGAATTTGTTGTAGGGCCAAGGAAAACAGATATTTCACGTAAGCGTGAAAGTATGCCAGCGATGAAGTGTGCGCCGTCACCTGAAACTGTTCCGTTTTCCGTTCTGAAAATGTTCACACCGTTCTTTTCAATCGAAATATTTATGAAGAATGAACTGCGCGGCTGGTCACGAAGCGGATAAGCCATGAAGGATGCGTGAAGGCCGTTCTGTGATGCGATCGAGCGTACTGCAGTCTTGAAGTTGAGTGTGTTGTCAGCTGCAGCGAGAATTCCACCCGACTTGAATGTTATCTCGTTCTGGCCGTGACCGTGGAGATGACGTGATGTTTCGGGCTTGATCTCCATTTCATCGATTGAAAGGCATATCTCACGTCTTATGTTTTCGCCGTGGTCAAGAGGCGATACGTCAAGATATCCGGCGTTGTCGTTGGTTATTCTTGTAGGTTTTCCGTCATCACCGAGTTCAAAAAGATAGAACTGAGCTTCTGTTCCGACATTGCAGCTGTAGCCGCTTACTTCAAGCTTGTCGGCTGTGTTGCGGAGACGCATACGAATGTCACCCCTGAAAGGAGATCCGTCATGGTTTTTCAGATGACAGAGGAAACGAACAACACGTCCTGCCCTCGGTCTCCACGGAAGAACGGCGAGAGTCGCCGGATCAGGTATGAGATAAAGGTCCTCGTGCGAGTAGTCGCTGACGCCGTAGAAAACAGACGGATCAAGCGGCATTCCGACGGTAAGTGCTGTGTGAAGTTCGGAAGGCATGATCGCAAGGTTTTTCAGATTTCCGAAAAAGTCAACGAAAGCGAGACGTATAAACTGCACGTCGTTTTCATTTACAAAACTGATAATATCAGATTCTGAGTAATTATTCATAGAGAAACGTCCTTTCAAATCGGTGATCTTCAGGTGTTCACTTAAGAAAACACTGATTAAACCGGAAATCCGGCATCGCCGGATTTCCGGAGGTAGGATTTGCGGGGCTTCGCCCCGAACCCCACGCTGATTTATGGATAAATCAGCGTTCCCTTAAGTAAACAATACATAAATCATCTGCGTATCCGGTTTTATCAGTATTTACTTAAGTTTACTGTAAACAGCTTTTGCCACCTTGTAAACGTCGCCGCATCCGAGTGTGATTATAAGGTCTCCCGGAGCTGCGTGTTCGCAGAGATAATCAGTTACTGTATCGAAGTCAGCCTGCTTGCATTCATTTGTCTGAACTGCTTTTTTGTCCTTGTCAAAATAGATGCAGCCTTCTATCTTGTCAGCAAGATCCTTTGTGAAGATGTTGTATGTGTTCTTTTCGCGTGAACCCATGATGTTTGTAAGAACGACCTTGTCAGGGATGGAAAGAGCCTTTGCAAAATCGTCAAGGAGCATCGATGTTCTTGAGAATGTGAACGGCTGGAAAACTGCCCATACGTTCTTGTAACCCATCTGCATGGCAGCATTGAGAGTAACAGTAAGTTCTGCAGGATGATGTGCGTAGTCGTCGGCGATGGTTATATCATTCTTCTTTCCGATTATTTCAAATCTTCTCTTTGCTCCGCCGAATTCCTCAAGGCCCTTTGCTATGAATTCCGGAGAAGCACCGGCACTGTGCGCTGCGGCAGCGGCAGCAACGGAGTTAAGGATGTTGTGTTCACCCGGTACGTTTATGGTAACGTCACAGAGCTTTTCACCCTTATGCATAAGTTCGTACTTCGCCTGTGTACCACTCTGTCTGCTTACGTTTGCAGGGTAGTAGTCGCATGAAGATGAAGTACCGAATGTAATGATGTTCTTGTTTTCGATTCCGGCAACAGCTTTCATTGTGTTTGCGTCGTCAGCATTTACAATGAGAGTCTTTGATGTCTTTTCAGCGAATTTTCTGAAAGATGCGATAATGTTGTCGAGTGTGCCGAAGTAGTCAAGATGATCGGCATCGATGTTGAGGATAACGGATGTATCCGGATAGAGTTTAAGGAAAGTATCAACGAACTCACATGCTTCACATACGAGTATCTCGCTGCTGCCTGCCTTGCCGCTTCCGCCGATGCACGGGAGCTTGCCGCCGATGAATGCAGATATGTCAATGCCTTCGGTGTGGAGTATCTGCGTGATCATTGAAGTGGTCGTTGTCTTGCCGTGAGTACCTGAAACGCAGATTGCATTCTCGTACCAGCTTGTAACGATACCGAGAAGCTCGCTTCTTTCGAGCACCGGCACGCCGCTTGCCTTTGAAGCGATAAGTTCCGGATTGTCAGCCATGATAGCTGCAGTGTGCACGATAAGGTCTGCGCCTTCGATGTTTTCAGCACGCTGTCCGAGATAAACCGGAATGCCCATCTTTCTTACAGCGTCAAGAGTTTCAGTCTCGTTGTTGTCTGATCCTGTGAGATAGTAACCCTTTGCGTGGAGTATCTGTGCCAGCGGATACATACCTGAACCGCCTATACCAATAAAATGTATATGCTTTTTTCCTTTTAAAATTTCTGTGTTCACTTTAATCATTCCTTTGTATTATTGCCGGCTGATTTTTTCATCAGTGCGGCTTTCATTAAGATTATCATTGTTTTTGAGTCTGTTATTCTTCCGTCGAGGACCATTTCAAGGGCTTCTTCAAACGGCATCCTTACAACGTCGAGAAATTCGTCGTCATCCGGATCCGGAGCCGAGAATGTAAGTCCCTTCGCAAGATACATGTGTATTATTTCGGTGGTGTACGCCGGTATTGGGGCTATTTCACCGAGATATTCAAATGATCCTGCCGTGGTACCTGTTTCTTCAAGAAGCTCGCGCTTTCCGGCTTCGAAATGGTCTTCATTTCTTTCCAGCTTGCCCGCCGGAACTTCCAGCGTGACTTTGCCGAGAGGGTAGCGGTACTGCTTTACCAGAAGTACGGTACCGTCGTCGTTTACCGGAAGTATGCATACGCCTCCGTAGTGGACCACGAATTCTCTGACAGCCGTGCTGCCGTCTTCAAGGAGAGCGGTGTCTCTCTTTATTTTAAAGATCTTGCCATCGTAAACAATGGCGCTGTCTTTGGTTTTCTCTTCAAGATGCATTACTTTTCCTCCTGTAACGGGATATCTATTTCGCTTTCTTCGGAATATACGCAGACAGATTCAGCATCCGGTGTTATTTCCGGAGTGTAGTTTCTGTATTTTCTGCTTTTTATCCGTGAAGCAAGATGTATAAAGAAGAATACTATGCAGTAAATTATGTAAATGCCTGCCGATGCGGCCGAGATCATTATTCCCTCGCGCAGACCGTATGTGAAGTAGTCAAATACGATCTCGTTCTTTCCCGCCGGTACGGCTACGGCCATAAATCCGCCGTTTACCTTTTCGATTTCAGCCTTTCTGCCGTTTACATATGCAGTGAATCCTTTGTCGTAAGGAACGCTGAAAAACAGCAGAGTCTCTTTGCCGGTTTCGAACGAGGCTTCAAATCCGCGGGTGGATCTTTTGAATTCCGTGCAGGAATTCTCTCTGTGCCGGCGGCAGTCTTCGAGGTAGGTGCTCTGGCTGAGAGTAACCGATTTTATATGGCATCTTTCAAGTATGCCCCCAAGCCTTTCGGCCTGTTCGTCAGAAAGAAGGACCGAATGTATGAGTGCGTTTGCCTTTGAAGTGCCGTATATTTTTCCGAAGTCATCTTCAGTCATGTATGAGCTGTAGGCAAATCCGACAGGAACGAATTCCGTGTTTTCGTAAACTGCGAAGTTTTCACCGGATGAGATCTTTTTAAATCCCGGCATCGAAAGAGGATTCTGTTCCTTTTTCGTTCCGTATTCATACTGGTTAAAGTAATACTTTACCGAAAGAAGTCCGCGCAAAGCGTAGTAAGTAGTATCAGCGCGTGATGCAACGTCCCTTTTTATGCCGACAGTATTGTAGAAATCAATGACTGAAGGAGAGACTGTGCTCTGGAAGCATCTCATTGACGGAAGTCCCCAGAACATCGGATAGTTGTCGGCACCTTCTGAAATGTCGGTCCGGAAAAATCCGTCTTCATTTTCGGTTACCGACGACGATGTGTCATTTATCGAAGCGGAAATATAGCGGTCCGGGTATGGTCCGTCATATATTCCGAAGTAAAATACTGCAGCAGTGGAGATGAATGCGGCCAGAGCGGTAAATATAACGCCTTTTTTGATGTAGGATCTTCTGATGCTTTTTAAGAAAAAGACATATCCCGCACCTGCAAGGAAAAGCCCGGTAAGGCCTGTCGAAATATACAGATAGGTCCTGTGACTGCCGAAAGCCATCCATTTAACCTCGTCCTTTTCCTTTGAAGGAAGGAATGAGATGACGAGGAAGGCGAGCAGCATAATCGTGCATATCCTGAATCCTGCTTTTGTTTTTATATCTGAGCGCTCAAATACCTGAGCTGTGACAAGTGCCATGATGAGTACAGGCATGTAGAACCATCTTGCGTAGTACTCGGCGTTGAACATGTAGAATGCTGAGTTCAGCACCGGAACAAAGGCGCAGACGATACATATCTTTATAAGCCTTGATTTCCATGAATCCGGTTTGTATCTTAAGAAGGAAAGCACTGCAGCCATCGAGAAAAGCGGCAGATATCCGGCAATGGATGACCATTTGGATGTGCCTTCGCTGAAAAGATTAGGACGGGCCGGTGAATCAGGTATCATGAAGAAACTCTGTATCACTCGCCATACTCTTGTGCGGTCACTGTATGCGAGCATATCCATGCCGTAAAGATGTTTTGATACACGGTAGTTGCCGAGTACCGACAGAGCGGCAGGAATGAGCAGTACTGATGCCATTGCCGTTCCGATCAGAGCTTCAGCGGCCAGTGTGAAGAATTTTGCCGGCCTTACACGGAAATCGCTGCATCGTGATCTTAAAATGAAGTATATCACAAGAAATACAGCCTGACCCGCGAAGAAGAAATAGTTCGTCAGAGCCATGAGAGTGACAGTGAGTGCGAAAAATCCTCTCCGGTTTTTTGTGACGTGCTCTTCCATTGCGATGAGCATAAGAGGGAAAAGTGCAGTCACATCGTGAAAATGATTAAAGAAGATGTTGTACGCCTGAAATCCTGAAAATGCGTACAGCAGAGATCCGATAACAGCTGAACTGTCACGGAATGTGAATCTTCTGATATATGCGTAGGATGTAAGTGCCGCAAAAGCGTACTTAAGCGACAGTATCCACGGGACTGAATACAGTACGAATTCTTCAGGTATAAGTGTCGTGAGCCAGAAAAACGGACTGCCGAGAAGATAGAAAGAATAGGAGTTTATAAAGTCGCTTCCAAGGTCGGTGCCCCAGTCCCACAGAATGTTCCCTGAAGAGACGCAGTCATGCATGTGTCTTATGAAGGGAAGCTGCTGTGAATTGAAATCTCCGTAGAAAACAAGATAGCCTTGGTTGTACACAAGATCAGGAATTATGATCAGGCTGAACATGAAAAAGGCCAGGAAGAATACACGGAGAAATGAATGTTTCGTTTTTTTCATATTTCCGGCAGGTTATTTAAGCGGTGCTATGGTTATGAAAACACCATGATCGCCGATATCTATAAAGGCATAGGTACGCTGACTGCTGTCACGGGGACAGGTGCAGCTGCCCGGATTGAGAATGTACATTCCGTCTGAGTACGTGTTCTCAGTCACATGAGTATGACCGTAGCACGCAATGTCGCAGCCGTTCTTTTTTGCTTCCGCCACCAGTTCCTTTGTGGAGTAGTGTACTCCGTATCTGTGACCGTGGGTCGCAAAAATGCTGTGTTTTTCGTCAACAGGAATGACAAGGTCTGCTGAAAGACTTATGTCTGTGTCACAGTTGCCGCGGACGCAGAAGAATTTTTTATCAGGATAGATGATGTGAGCCATATCCATACTTCCTTCAGCGTCGCCTAAATGTATGTACATATCAGCATCAGGCTGTGCTTCAATTATTCTCTGAACAGAACTGAAAAGTCTGTGTGAATCTGACATAACTACAATTCTCATGATAATACTTCTCCTTTCGTGTCTGCACATTCCAGATTATTATACCATAAATTTCTGTAAAATACAACAGCAATGTTCATTTAGGAAAACGCTGATTTACGGCTGATTTATTCATAAATCAGCGTGGGGGTCCGGGGCGAAGCCCCGCAAATCCCACTTTCGGAAATCCGGCGAAGCCGGATTTCCGATTTAATCAGTGTTTCCTTAATATAAAATTAATGTGCTGTTCATAATTTGTTAATAAATGAACTTAAGATTTATTGTATAATATTTCTATGTAGAATTACTATGAAAGGACTGTATAAAAACGGATGGACGGAAATAACTCAGAGAGAAAAAATATAAATCTTACAAAAGAATCAGGAAGATCTCATGTCAGAGAAGCCTACCCGGTTTATAATAATAATACAGATCAGAACAGCCTTGAGCGTCAGGAGTACAGAAACCGTCAGGATTATCAGCAGCCTCAGCCGGTGATGCCTCAGTACGAGGATCCTATGCCGGCAAGAAATAATTACGGCGTTTCACCTGCACAGCAGAATTATCCTGCTCAGACACAGTATCAGAATCCTAATGATGACCTTAACAGATACTATAATTATGAAGCACCGGCACAGAACGTGCCTCAGCCTGTTCCGCAGATCACTCAGCCGCCTGTGCCTCAGATGAACATGATGAACGCCGGACCTCAGATGAATAATCAGATGAATATGCAGATGAATCAGCAGGTAAATAATCAGCCGATGAAATTCTGCAAGTTCTGCGGAGAAAGAATACCGGCCGATGCTGTTATATGCACTCACTGCGGACGTCAGGTAGAGGAGATCAGAGGCGCTTCAAGATCTCTGGATCAGCCGACTGTTAATGTAAACAACAATTTCGGAGCATTTGACTTTACAGAAAGCGACAAATCAAAGTCAACAGCTGTTCTGCTTGCAGCTCTCGGATTTTTCGGACTGGCAGGCATACACCGCTTCTACGTAGGAAAGCCTTTGTCCGGTCTGCTCTGGCTCTGCACAGGAGGTCTCTGCGGTTTCGGAACACTTGTAGATGTTATCCAGATAGCAAGCGGCACATTCAAGGACGGTTCCGGAAGAATTATCAAGAGATAATCAGTCAATTAACAAGCAAACATTTTAAGCCGCCCGGTTACGGTTTTACGTACACACGGGCGGCTGATTTTATTTCAGAAACAATTAATTATACTGCCTTGCAGATCCGCAAACTGCGTTTGCTTCATGCATATCGGCTAATAGAAAACAAAAAAATTTCGTTTTCTATAAAATCACTATTGACAAGCGAAAAAAAATATGATAGAATAATTTATGTTGTGAGTTTCCGCTCATGGCGATCGTATTCTAAAGACAGCTGGTGGTCATGTACCGTAAGTCCAGCCGAGGAATGTGGCGATTAATTACTGATACGTAATCAACACCTTTCTCGTTTTCTGAGAAAGGTTTTTTATTGCCCTCTCTTTGATACGATTATCATATCTTCGGAGGTGAAATTTAATGGCAAGTGAACAGATTTTAGCAGGTAAGAAGGCCAGAGTTTCAGAAGTTGCAGAACTTCTCAAGAATTCATGCGCAGGTGTTATCGTTGACTACAAGGGTATCACTGTTGAAGAAGACACTAAGCTCCGTAAGGAACTTCGTGAAGCTGGCGTAAATTACTTTGTAGAAAAGAACTCAATTCTTCGCTTCGCATTAAAGGAAGCAGGTGTTGAAGGCCTCGACAACGTACTCGAAGGCACAACAGCTATCGCTCTCTCAACTGAGGATCAGACTGCTCCGGCAAGAATCCTTGGTAAGTATGCAGATGCTTCAGAAGGCAAGTTCAAGGTTAAGGCTGGTTACATCGGCTCAGACATCTACGACGAAGCAGGCGTTATGGCTCTTTCAAAGATCCCGTCAAGAGACGTACTTCTCGCTCAGCTCGTTGGTTCACTCCAGGGTCCTATCCAGAAGCTCGCTGCGCTTCTTAAGGCAGTATCTGAAAAGGACGGAGAAGCAGCTTAATTACATTGCTGCATAACATTTTTTAAAATTTTAGTTTAAGGAGAATATTATCATGGCTTCAGAAAAGACAATGAAATTTATTGAAGATATCAAGGCTCTTACAGTATTAGAGCTCGCTGAATTAGTTGACGCTATTCAGGAAGAATTTGGCGTAACAGCTGCTGTTGCTGCTGCTCCAGCTGCTGGCGGTGCTGCTGCAGGTGCTGCTGAAAAGACTGAATTCGACGTTGTAATGACATCATTCGGTGACAGCAAGATGAACGTTATCAAGGTTATCAAGGACGTTATGGGTCTTGGCCTTAAGGAATCTAAGGAATTCGTTGAAGGACTTCCAAAGGCTGTTAAGGAAGGCGCTTCTAAGGCTGACGCTGAAGACATCAAGGCTAAGCTCGAAGCTGCTGGCGCTACAATCGAAATCAAGTAATTTTAAAAATTATTTCTTTTCACATAATGAGAAGGCTGTGCATTCGCACAGCCTTCTTTGTGTTTCTGTGAGTTTTTTAGAAACTGCTTACATATATCAGCAGCGGAACCGGGGCGAAGCCCCGTAATCCCTTCAACTGATCAGCATTTTCTCGGAAAATAAAAATGCCTTCGCATCTTACGATACGAAGGCAGATTCTTTTTATAGGGTATGAATTATCAGTGGTTGTACTTCTCGAGGAGCTGCTTGATCTTTTCGTGTGGATCGATGACGCTGCTGATAGAGATGTCGTGGTTGATAGCTGAGATGAAGTAAGCGATGTACTTTGAAACGTCAACTTCCATGAACCATTCTCTCTTGAGAAGTTCAGGTGTTCTGTATGTAAGGTTTGTACCGAGGATGCCGTTGATATAGCCGTCTTCGTAAGCTTTATCAAACTTTTCAAGACCGTCTGTGAAGAGTCCGTATGTTGCGTAAGCGTAGATCTTGTTTGCTTTCTTTTCCTTGAGCTGGTATGCGATGTCAAGAACTGACTGGCCTGATGAGATGATGTCGTCGGCTACGAAGATGTCCATGCCTTCAACGTCTCTTCCGAGATATTCGTGAGCTACGATAGGGTTTCTTCCGTTTTCGATTCTTGAGTAGTCACGTCTCTTGTAGAACATACCGAGTTCAACGCCGAGAACTGAAGCGTAGTACATGTTTCTGTTGAGAGCGCCTTCGTCAGGACTTACGATCATGAAGTTGTCTTTTGTAATGTGAAGGTCCTTGATGTTTCTGTACATTGTCTTGAGAACCTGGTATGTAGGCATTACATTGTCAAAGCCCATGAGCGGGATAGCGTTATGTACTCTAGGATCGTGAGCATCAAATGTTACGATGTTTGAAACGCCCATGCTCTGGAGTTCCTGAAGTGCCCATGCACAGTCAAGAGATTCACGGTAGTTTCTTCTATGCTGTCTGCCGCCGTAGAGGATAGGCATGATAACGTTTATTCTGTGTGCCTTACCGCTTGCAGCCTGGATGATTCTCTTGAGATCCTGATAGTGATCGTCAGGTGACATGAAGTTTTCCTGACCGAACATCTTGTACTTGCAGCTGTAGTTGTTTACGTCAACGATAATGAAAAGATCCTTGCCGCGTACTGTTGACTTGATGAGACCCTTGCCGTCGCCTGAAGCGAAACGCGGGCACTGGCTTTCAATAAGGAAGCCGTCCTTGTCAAGGCCGCTCTGCTTAGCCCATTCAACAAGATAGCTGTTGATCTTGTCGCCGAGTTCATCGGCGCCGTTCATAGCGATGAGACCAAGAGGGGCAACACTTGTTTCAGGATTGAAAACCGCAACATTTGAAGAATTCATAGACATTAGACCATACCCTTTCAGAAAATGAAATAGAAATAAGAAATATAACGAATACATATGCTAAAAAACATCCTCGGTTTTTATGCATAATCAACTATATTAAAAGTATATCATTGATATAAGGCATTTGTCAATTATCTTATTATAATAAAATGACCGCAAATAAAGACAAATTATTGTCGAAAACTCAGATTATTATAATTGTATGGTTTGCGGCAACTAACAGTGCTGATATTTCTGCCGGTGCTTTGCGGAAATGTATGTGCACATGCAGGGAATACATTATATGTATGCTTATTCAGTTACGGTAATAAAAGGCGCTATGGACTCAACTGTCTTTTTTCCTATGCCGGAAACAAGGGTGAGCTCTGAGATATCTGAAAACGGACCGTTCTGTGTACGGTATTCTATTATACTCACCGCTTTCTTTTCTCCTATACCGCTTAGTGTCATAAGCACTGCTTTGTCAGCTGTGTTAATATTTATAAGTGTACCTGAAGATCCGCCGGAACCGGAACTGTCTGTTTTTTCACTTGTGTCAGTGACTGCCGCTGCTTTTTCAGAAGAAACTTCGGAAAAGGATTCCGCAGGAAAGCTATCTTCCGTGATCATTGTTACTGCTTCCGGTATAAGTCTTTCCTTTACTGTTTTCTGATTTTCATGTCCATCCGGTATTTCGCGGTATATCATTACCACTGCAAGAAGCAGGGCTAGAGTGCAGCATACCGAATAATAAATCTTCTTGTCTGTATTGATTTTCCTTCACCACCATATAGAATGTCTAAATACTATTTTACACCATTTTGATTTCTTTGTAAATACATTTAAGGAAAATTTAAGAGAATTATTCTGAAGCAAAAAAAATTGTTGACTTTAGGCGCGAAACATGGTAAAATATAAGTACCTCTTTGTGAGGTGCATTTTTTTGCTCTTTTGCAGAAAATCACACTCAGTTTAACAGAGGGAGGCCGTGCAGTTCTGGTCAGTTCCGACCGGTAAACTGCGTTTGAAGAATAATTACATTCAGGAGGTGCCGACACGTGAGAGTTAAGGTAACATTAGCTTGTACAGAATGCAAGCAGCGTAATTACGCAACAAAGAAGAACAAGAAGAACGACCCTGACAGAATTGAAATGAACAAGTACTGCAAGTTCTGCAGAAAGCATACTCTGCACAGGGAAACAAAGTAATTCCGGAGGTTGCTCATGGCAAAGGAAGATTTAAAATCTGAAAAGAAAAAGGAAAAAACTCCGGCAAAGTCTTCTGCCAAAAATCAGAAGAAGCAGCCAAACAAGGTTGCTAAATACTTCAAAGACCTTAAGAGCGAATTCAAGAAGGTCGTATGGCCAACAAAGAAGCAGGTCATCAACAACACAACTGTTGTTCTCGTGACTATCCTTCTTATCGGAATCTTTGTAGGCGCATTCGATACTATCGGCGGATGGGCTCTGAAGATGTTCTTAAACAAATAAGCAGTTACAGTCTAAATGCAAGGAGGTAATTTAGCATGTCAGAAGCAGCAAAATGGTATGTTATTCACACTTATTCGGGTTATGAGAACAAAGTAAAACAGAACATCGAAAAAGTTGTTGAAAACAGGAAGCTTCACGACCTGATCCTTGAAGTAAGAGTACCTACAGAAAAGGTAACAGAAATTACTGACGGCAAGACGAAGGAAGTGGAAAGAAAAACATTTCCGGGCTATGTTCTGCTGAAAATGGTATACACTGATGAATCATGGTACATAGTAAAGAGTACACGAGGTGTTACAGGATTCGTTGGTCCTGCGTCTGAACCTACTCCGCTTTCAGAGAAGGAAGTTGAGGCACTTGGTGTTTCACTTGATGCTCCAGCGGTTGAAGTAAACATTTCTGCCGGAGACAGCGTTCGTGTATCAGGTACTGCAATGGACGGATTTGTTGGTGTGGTACAGAAGGTCGATGTTGACAATGGTACTGTTGACGTTCTTGTTTCAATGTTCGGCCGCGAAACTCCGGCTACTCTTAGCCTTACACAGGTTATCAGGCTGGATGATATTTAATAATCAAAAGTAAACGTATTTTTTAAAACTGGCTGAAGCAACAGTCAGTGTGGGAGAGGCAAAATAATGATCATTGCCTCGTTCGTGACCACTTTATGGAGGTGCAATAAACCATGGCACAGAAAGTCGTTGGCTATATTAAATTACAGATCGCTGCAGGTAAGGCAACACCTGCTCCACCGGTTGGTCCTGCTTTAGGTCAGCACGGTGTTAACATCATGGCTTTTACAAAGGAATTCAATGAAAGAACTAAGAATGATATCGGTCTTATCATCCCTGTTGTAATCACAGTTTATGCTGACCGTACATTCTCATTCGTTACAAAGACACCGCCGGCTGCAGTTCTCATCAAGAAGGCATGCGGTATCGAAAGCGGTTCAGGCGTACCTAACAAGACAAAGGTAGCTAAGATCACTAAGGATCAGATCAGAAAGATCGCTGAAACAAAGATGCCTGACCTCAATGCTGCAAGCATCGAAACAGCTATGAGCATGATCGCTGGTACAGCTCGTTCAATGGGCGTTACAGTTGAAGACTGATTTTAGTAAACTTTAAAACAAAAGAATATTCGTACGTTATCTAATGGTGGGAGGAAACTTTCCGCTAACTGAAACTGCGTATAAGCGTTTTGGTATTACCACTTTATAGGAGGATAAATAATGAAACACGGCAAGAAGTATAATGATAGTGTAAAGACTATCGAAGCTGATAAATTTTATGATTCCGCAGAAGCTCTCGACTTAGTTTGCAAGAATGCAAAGGCTAAGTTTGATGAGACTGTTGAAGTTCATGTACGTCTCGGCGTTGACTCAAGACATGCTGACCAGCAGGTTCGTGGTGCTGTTGTACTTCCGAACGGTACTGGTAAGAAGGTTAGAGTATGCGTATTCTGTAAGGAAGACAAGTACGATGCTGCTAAGGGTGCTGGCGCTGAATATGTAGGCGGACAGGATCTCGTTGACAAGATCGTTAAGGAAAACTGGATGGATTTCGACGTAGTTATCGCATCACCTGACATGATGGGTCTCGTTGGTCGTCTCGGTAAGGTTCTCGGCCCAAGAGGTCTCATGCCAAACCCGAAGGCTGGTACAGTTACTCCTGACGTAGCTAAGGCTGTTACAGAAGCTAAGGCTGGTAAGATCGAATACCGTCTCGACAAGACAAACATCATTCACTGCCCGATCGGCAAGGCTTCATTCGGTGCTGAAAAGCTCGACGCTAACTTCACAACACTTATCGAAGCAATCGTTAAGGCTAAGCCAGCTGCAGCTAAGGGTACATACCTCAAGTCATGCGTAGTTACATCTACAATGGGCGTTGGCGTTCCTGTATCAACAGCTAAGTACGGCGCTTAATCAGGCATCAGTCTGATCGTATAAAACAGACATACAGCTAACGGTAAATGATTTTCCGTTAGCTGTAATTTTTTTACCTGTGCACATATTCTGATAAAAAAATTCAGAATATGTGCACCTTTTTTGTATGGCTGACTTGATTTTGTGATGAAAATAATGTATAATTAAACAAACAGGGGAATATTGTTATCGATAATACTGATGATTCAGAACACTTTATAACGATTTGTATAAAAATTGATATATACGATTTTTATGATACGGGGAGGGGTAGCAGTGGAAAATAAAATTCTGAATGATAAATTATTTGAGGCATTTGCTTCTTCATCTGATAATGTATACGTTTATGTCACAGATCTGCAGAGCGGACTGAGCAGATGGTCAAAGAATTCGGTTGAATATTTTAATTTTCCTGATGAATATATGACAAATGTGGTACCGTTTCTGCAGGAAAATATCCATCCTGAAGACCAGGAAGGATATTTCGCAGATCTGGCAGAAGTGCTTTCAGGAAAGCGCGACAGGCACAGTTATCAGTATCGTCTTAAAAATCGTTACGGCGAATATGTATGGATAGAATGCAAGGGCAGTGTGATCAGGGAAAACGGTGTTCCTGTAATTTTTGCCGGTCTTATGACAAGACTTGACAATCAGAACAAATATGATTCTGTAACCGGACTGCCTACAATATTTGATTTTTATAATTACGATTTTAAAGGGAAGAACGGTTTTCTTCTTCTCATTGGCATCGATCAGTTCAGAAAAGTAGTCAGCAATTACGGTTATCATGTTGGGGACCGTGTTCTTGTTGAATTTGCGAAAAAAATCAGGAAGCTGTGTGAGCCTGATGCCAGACTTTACCGGATGAGCGGCGATGAATTCCTTGTGATCACTGAAAATATCTCCGGCGGGACTCTTCAGGAGTTTTTCGAATGTATTAAGGACTCTGCCAGTGAAATCGAGCTTGAGGATAGCAGAAAGATTCATCTGTCAGTAACTGCCGGTGCAAGCGCTTTCCCGGCCGACGGTACAGAAAAGGAAGAACTGTTAAGCAATGCGGAACATTCTCTTGAATACTGCAAGGGTACAAGACGCGGTGAACTTCTCATATTCTCCAAAACAATAGCTGACAGTCAGATGCGTCTTCAGAAGCTCAGAGAAGAACTCAAGCAGAGTATCAGGGACGATTTCAAAGGCTTTACTCTCTATTTTCAGCCTATTGTTGACGGTGAAAGAAACAGGATAATCGGCTGTGAGGCTCTTCTTCGATGGAAAGGCGAAACCATAAAAGACTCCTATCCGGGTGAATTTATCAAAATACTTGAAGATGACGGCAACATCATTCCGCAGTTTGTCGCTGACAGGTTTATCGAGAATCTGATGGATGCAGTCGAGAAGTACGGTGTCGATCCGTCCAGCATGATAGTTGAACTTACCGAAAGCTGCAAGGTTGAAAAGTCGGAAGAACTCGCTGAAATATTCAGAAAGCTTAAAAATGAAGGTTACAAAGTCGCTCTTGACGACTTCGGCACCGCTTATGCTTCACTTGAAATGCTCAGAAACCTTCCGGCAAGCATTATAAAGATAGAACATTCATTCGTAAGGGAACTTGCTGATCCCGGACATGATGTTGACTATGTTATCATAGACAGCCTGCTTGCAATGTGCAGAAAGCTTAATTGCAATGCAATAGTTGAAGGTGTTGAAAGCGAGAAGGTCGCAGACATGATAAAAGATCTCGACACCACTATGCTTCAGGGCTACTATTATTCAAAACCGGTTCCGCGTGAGGAATTC
>CADAPI010000028.1:17852-20305 GCA_902789705.1 uncultured Ruminococcus sp. | reverse complement strand
CTGTGCATGAAAAATGAGCGGTTAAGATCGAGAAAAGCCGATTTTTCTGACTTGACACGCAGGTTTTCGCGCAGGTCAAGTGCGAGTTCCTCGGTCGCGGCACTGCGGTATTTTTCAAGTTTCAGCTCTTTGAGCTTCAGCATGAAGTCTTCCTGTACCGATGTACATACCGTTCCTTCCGGAAGCTCGCCTATCTTAGTGCCTATTTCAATGTCGGCGCAGGCGAGTGAGATTTCACCGAAGCTGCCGTGGCCGATACAGGTAACAGCCGCATCGCGCAGATCGCTCATTGACGGAAGCCTGCCGCTTCGCATGGCAGCAAGTGTTTCCGCAAGACGCATGGCCTCTATTACTTCAGCTGATGACGCAGTATATCCGTTTTTACGCTGATATGCCGCAAGGCGTGAAAGATATTCCGGAGCGGTGTTTTCAGGTGTGGAACTTAAGCGGTTTCTCCACAGCATTTCGTAGTAGCCCGGCGCCTTGCTTCCTGCGCCGTATCCTGAGCGGGATGACAGACGGTAGTAGGAGTACGGCATGAGCGTGGATTTTGATTCGACTGTTTTAAGTTTGTCTGTAAGTTTTCTGTCTTTATCCGAGAACGGTATATTCTTTATGCCGGCCGTGTGGAAAGCACCCGTTATAACTGCGGCAGAGCCGAATTTTTCTTCAGTTTCGGCTATTCTGCGTCTCATGTATGCTTCACGAAGTTCATTGTGCTCGTCCGATTCTGAGAATTCGCGTATGGACTTTCCGTATTCCTCTGCGGCGACCATGAATTCATCATAATTCTGTGCGTGTTCGAAACGGTATTCCCAGAAAGTATCAGTATCAAGGCCTGATATCTTTTCTATTTTCTCATAGACGCTTTCCTCATGTTCCTTTTCTTCTTCCGGCGCGTCTTCGCTTTCCTTTTCCTTTGCGACAAGCAGGCTTCCTGACGGAAGGTCGCAGAACTCAACCGGTACACCGTTCTTTTTAGCCCAGACCATCGCCTGGTATTCCGGCGAAAATTCAGCCATAGGGTACATGACAGTGCGTACCGGTGCCTCGGTCGTGTAGGCAAGTACCGCAGCCGGAAGCTTTACCTTGTGGTCACACAGACCGTCGATAAGACCGCTTAGGTCTGACGGACCTTCAATGAGCACGGCCTTCGGCTTTGTACGGTCAAGAAATTCTCTGACGTAAAACGCACACGCCGGCGACAGATGTCTTACGCCGTAGTATTCAGCCATTATGCGTTACGCTCCCTGCATTCGGAATAGAGAGCAGCGTATTCCGCACCTTTCTTCCTCATTACGTTTTCGAGGTATTCCTCCCAGGCAGCCTTGTCCTTGTCGTCATCCTTTACAACGGCACCCTGAAGTGCGGCTGCAAGTTCCGCGTCAGTTACCTTTCCGTTTCCGAAGCTTCCTGCCAGTGCCATGCTGTTTACCATAAGCGAAATAGCCTCAGCCGATGAAAGTACGCCGCTTGTCGGCTTCAGTTTTATCTGTCCGTCGAGTGTTCTGCCTGTGCGGAGCTCGCGGAATACTGTAACTATCTTTTCGAAGTCACTGTCTGTCGGCATGGCAGCTCCGAGTTCCATGTCACCGGACATCTGTGCAACTCTGGTCTTTATGATATCAATTTCAGTTTTCATATCAGACGGAGGCGGCAGAATAACGATGTTGAAACGTCTCTTTAAAGCTGATGACATTTCGTTTACGCCCTTGTCGCGCGTGTTTGCCGTTGCAATAACTGAAAATCCCTTTTTCGCAGCCACTTCTTCCGACAGTTCAGGGATCGATATTCTCTTTTCGGAAAGAATGGAGATAAGTGCATCCTGAACTTCGCTTGCACATCGTGAAATTTCCTCGAAACGTGCGATAGTACCTGTTTCCATGGCATTGTAGATCGGACTTTTTACAAGTGATTCAAATGACGGGCCCTTTGCAAGCAGCATTGCGTAGTTCCATGAGTAGCGGATCTGCTCCTCGGTGGTTCCGGCAGTACCCTGAATTACCTGTGATGAATTGCCGTTTATAGCTGCTGTGAGATGTTCCGAAAGCCATGACTTTGCAGTACCCGGTTCGCCGATGAGGAGAAGGGCACGGTCAGTTACCAGTGTGGCAATGCATATCTCGACAACTCTTTTGTCACCCATGTACTTCGGTGTTATTTCCACGTCGCCGGATCTTCCGCCTAAGATGTATGTGAGTACCGACTTAGGTGACATCTGCCAGCCCTTCGGTACCGGATTTGTTTCGTTTTTGATAAGTGCGTCTATTTCCTTTTTGTAAAGCTGTTCAGCAGACAGCCTGAGAATTTCCTTTTCCATTGTTTACTCCTTTTGTGTTGTTTAGCAGTTCCGTCTGCGTCGGAACTGCTGGATGGGGAAGAGCGGGGCTTCGCCCCGGCCCCCCGCACTGATCTGTCAATCAGTGCTTATCAGGTGCAGTTCCGGCTGCGTC
>CADAPI010000028.1:0-17822 GCA_902789705.1 uncultured Ruminococcus sp. | reverse complement strand
GCCCCCCGCACTGATCTGTCAATCAGTGCTTATCAGGTGCAGTTCCGGCTGCGTCGGAACTGCTGGATGGGGAAGAGCGGGGCTTCGCCCCGGCCCCCCCGCACTGATCTGTCGGTCAGTGCTTATCATTGCGGTTCGTACCTTTTTAACATGAGTTTTATTTCTGTTATGTACTTCTGGCTGTCCGGTTCCTTTGAAAGGTCGGCTATGAGTTTGTTCCCTTCGCTTACTACCGTTTCGTCAGGAATGTTGTAATGGCTCAGGGTGTATGTCCAGTATTTTGTAGCCGAGTATTTAACTGAATCGCGAATGAAACTGTATGCGACACCTTCAGGCAGAGTGTCACATACCTTATCGATAAGAGCGAGTACATCGTCGCTGCAGTAGTTCTTACACATTGCAAGTGCAAACTTTTCAGCGTGTTTTTTCACTCTTTCGCGGTCGTCGCCTGAACTCATTTCATAAAATGCTCTGAGCAGATGACAGCGGTGTCTCATGTTAACCACAGCTATGTCACGGTCATTTCCGTTCGGGAACAGGTTTTTCAGATCTGCTGCCGGAAAGATGACCGATGTATCGGAAAGGAAGCGGAGAATATCTTCCGGCAGGGACTTAAATAACTTTATATTCAGATAGTCCGACTCGTTCGAGTAACGGTTTCTCCTTATTCTGTACCATCCGTCCGGTGTAGTGAAAATGCGGAACAGCTCTTCAAAAGCATTTCTGTCGTATATGCGGTGATCGGTTATCATTGTTCCGCAGGCATGTTCCGGGTCGGTCATGAGCATGAGTGTGAATGCCGCCGGCAGATAAACGTCAGGATATTTCCTGTAAAGATCTATAATAAGCGAACGTCCCGGATGCTCGTAAAGATTGGATACCAGTACCTCATTTATATGCCTGAAAACAGGTGATGAATGCGATGGCGTGATTGGTTCGTGTGAATATTTTTCGCCCCATTTTTCAAAGATATCTTCAATATCCTTTTTGTTTTCCAGCTCTGACATGAATGATAACGAAAACGGATGGTTCGTTCCTCTTGAGGATTCCCCGTTTTTCAGTATGACCTCATGATCGGCACGCGCATAATCCACTGCAGCCTTTAAGCCGGATTCAGTAATGAGCTCAGTCTGTGTGCTTTTGAGATTCTTTGCAGCCTTTTCAAGCTCAGGTTCTGCGTGTGCGGAATTCATTTTTGCCAGTGCAAGCAGAGCAGACTGTTTTACCTTGCCCTTTGAAACGCGGAAAATGTTTAAAAGCCTGTCCTCATTTTCCTTTGCAAAAATCATTGCTTCAACTGCAGCGCAGCGCACACCCTGCGGGTTTTCCTCGTTTTCCGCAAGTTCAATATAGCGTTCATTGTATTTCTCACGGTAAACCGAGCTTATAAATCGTATCTGGTTTCCTGTAGCGTTCTTGTTTGAAAGATCTATGGAATCAAACAGCGCCGGTATTATTTCTTCACCGCAAACCGATTCTATCTGAATAAGCAGTGAAGCGATACCTATACCGTTTTTACCTGCGGCGTTCATGACAGATGTAAGAATACGCGGATCAGAAATGTCGCGGAAGAAGCCTTCCTCAAAATCCTGTTTGTCGTACTGTGACTTGCGTATGAGCTCCTTGTATTCTTCTATTTTTGCACAGGTCAGATGTGCCGGTTTCATTTTCTCGTTTTTCGGTGCCGGCTTTGTCTCCGAGTCATCGGCAAATACGCCCTGAGTAACTGCCAGTGCGTCAGCAAGTGCGATACAGTCTATGATACTGTCTGCCGGATCTTCTGAAGCAAGAAGAGCATTGCACATGTCGTACAGTTTTCCGAAGACCTTGTTTGCTTCAGACATTGGTTTAAAGGCTTCCACGGCACGCTTAAGACGGAAGTCCTCGGTGATTATTGCACATCCGGCTGCAGCCGATGCGTAAAGTCTGGTCCTTAGTTCGTAAAACGGATTTGTTCTGATTTCCATGGCGGCCTCCTTACAGTCTGATTATGTCGTCTTTTGTAACGACCGAGAACGGTGAAAAAGTAAAACGGTGATCGAATGCGTCGTAGAAAAGACCGCCGAAAACAGCTCCGCCTTCAAGATTTCCGGCGATGAGCTTCAGTGTACTGCATGCATCAGCGTAGAATTCACATTCTTTAAGTGCGATAGTTTCTTCGCCGCACTTCATTACTCCGTGACCGTCTTCTGCATATTCTATCGAGTCAAACTTTATAAGGACTGCCGCATATGGCCGTGACAGCGTGTTTTTAAGTTCGTTTTTCGCTTTCTTTACAGCTGCGGAAATGCTTTCTTCCGCCTTTTCAAGTACTTCGCAGTATTCTTTTCCGGTGGCAGGGGATGATGATGCACTTTCCCAGCGTATTCTTCTGTTAAGTGAACCAGGGTACAGGTAAAGTTCACTTACGTCATACACTTCAAAGCGTGCATCCTCTGATTTTATGTACTTTGCCGACTTGTACGGAATAATGTTCTCAGTGCGGAAAATATCGCCTGTGCCGAGGTCCATCCAGTAGCCTTCGTCAGTTACGCTCTGTCGTACTTCGTCATTTACATGTGTGAATGAAAGCTCGATGAGTCTTGTGTTTTCACGGTAAAGCCCGAGTTCCTTAAGCTGTGTCAGCTTCCAGATGCCGCCCATTTCCTCGTAAAGAATGCTGTCCTCAGGAAGAACTTCACCCGATTCCAGTTTCGAGTCGATGTATGCACGGCTTTTATTTATAGTCGAGCCGAGTCTTACAAGAAGGGCGATTATATTGTTTGTTTCCCTGTCGTCCGGCTGTTCGGAAAGCTGGTTTACAGCTTTTATTATGCTGTTCATTATTGCCTGCGGCTCAGGAAGATAGTAGTCACCAAGCTGTTTTGCAAGTGCTGCATACTGACTGGCAGCTGCCTTGTTTACAGAACCTATTCCGTTTTTAAGAATGTCGTGAACGAAGTTTTCGGCAAGGTCAAGGCCTTCGCGCTGCTTCTTCAGCTTTTTGGCTGCGGCTGATTTGTTCGGCTTAGGAGCCGCTTTCGGGTTTTCTGCTGCTTCGGCTGCCTTTTCAGCACGTTTTTCTATTTTTTCACGTTTTCTTGCAATGTCTTCAGGAACTTCTTCTGTCGTGAATGTTTTCTTTGCAGTCCATTCACACATAAGTGCGAGACAGTGCTTGCACGGTATCTGTCTGCTCGGGCATGAACAGCGGAAAACCGGTGTTTCACCTGAACAGTCAACCGATGAGTTGTAAGGTTTACTGCCGCTTCCGTAGCAGTCTCCGAAAATAAGCGTGTTGTCCGCTGTAATGCAGAGCTTTTTGAATCCGCCCTGTTTCGATATCTTTTTTGCGTTTGCAAGTGCGGATGAATTGATAGCAGAAGAATTGATAAAATCTTCGGTTATGATGTTTACGTCAGCCATGTTGACCCTCCCTATAGATAAAATATACATATATTTTATCACAAATGGGTACGGGTTTCAATTATTTTTACTAAAAATTATATATTAGTTCTTACTTTGTCAGTATAAGTTGCTGTATAAGGACGTAAAAACGCACCCGAAAGACTATGCTTCGGGTGCGGGTTTGCAAAAGTTTAATGTAAAAACAAAGGTTTCCACACAGTTTTCAACAGACGGTTGAAAACTGTGTGGAAACCTGTTTGTAAAAAGTTTAAAATAAGTGTGCTTTGTGATGTGACCGTGGGTTCCCACAGTTGAAAAATAAATGGAGGGAAATTTGCAACTGTGGAAAACCCGGTGAACCTTCTGGTGTCAGATCATGACATACGGTTCTTCCGGTCTTATGAATTCGATGCGGTATTTCGCACCGATGATGCTGTCGCGGTTAAGATATTCAGTAATGCTGTTTTCAGCCATTCTGTAAAGACTTCCGTATAGACCGCCTGCGATCGCCTGTTCTTCCATCCGTCCGTTCTGGCCTTCGCATGTGCTTGTAAGGTCGTAGTCTGTTATAGGGTTGAAAAAGTTGTCCTGAACGTTTTCGAGTTCGAAGGAATCTTCGTCAATTTCGTGTGAGATGATATATGCTTCCGGGAATGTGATGCGGATGATGTAGTTGTCATCATCGTTATCAACGATAATATCTTCGGAGTCAAATCCGGCTGTTATGATACCTTCATAGGAAATCGTAAATGACTTTTTCGTAAGCGGGACGCCGAAATCTTCTATAGTGGTTCTGTTGTGAAAAGCTGCAGTGTTGCTGTAGCGGTAAGTGTATGGCTGAAACTTAAGATCTTCGTAAATGTATGAATCAAGAAGTTCACGGCTGAGAGTTTCCTTCGGAGCCTGTGTTGTTGTCACCGCGGTCGTTGCCGCTGTTTCCTCCGTGACCGCAGGTGCAGCGGATTCACCGGACTGTTCACCTGCGGCTTCCGCGGGATCGGCTTCGATAGTTCTTGTCATTGCATTTATATTGCTCTGGTAGATCATGTTGTCGCTTCGGTTCAGAAAAAATCCCGCAAGGAAGCATACGCATCCGGTAACGGTGAACCCGAGAGCAATGATCAGTCTTCTGAACCATCTGAACTGCTTGGTTTCTATGTACGCGTCAAGTGAGTCAGAAAATTTTCTGAAAAAATTTTTCATCCTGTCATTGTCCTTTCTGTTATCATATTCGTCTGCCTGTATCTTAAGCAGATACGGTTCCGTTTATTCTACACTTTGATGATAACATAGGGAGACTGCAAAAGCAATTAAGATTCAGTTACAAAGGTGATAAATTCCAGTAACAAAAGAAACAGAAACATTAAGGACACACTGATCAGACCGGAAATACGGCTTCGCCCCTGACCCCGCGCTGATTTATGAATAAATCAGCACTTCCTTAAGAAAACGAGAGTTTTTATTGATTTCAGCACAGGTATGTGGTAAACTGTGAGTAGCATCAAATCTGTTACAGGAGTTTTATTATATGGAAAGAGAGATCAGAAGGTGTCGGGACAATCTTGTCAGCATAGGCACCGGTGTTTCAATGTTTGGCATCTGGACAGCCGTCCGTATAGTTATGACTATTATTCTGGAGCGAAGGGAACTTATAAGTGAATCACAGAATCATACCGATGCAGACCTGAGCATTATAGCATTTGTTTTATGGGTGGTTACTGCGTTCATTTCATTCACTGTGCTTGGGATCCATCTCTACATAGGGCTGTCTGCACGTACAGAAGGGCTTGACGGTAAAAAGCGTACAGGCTATCTTGTCGCTGACGGTGTTTACTTAGCTGTATACTGCGCTGGCATAATTGCGGAACTGGTGAAGTTTAATGACTGTTTCGAGAAAGCTCTTCACGGTATTGTTACGGTCTTCATTGACATTACTGTAGCAGTTACACTTACGGAGCTGATGACCAATGCTGTCCGAAGCAGAAAACTGACAGAAAAACTTTCGGAAAAGAGGGGAAGTAATGCAGACTGATTTTCATTACTATGCAACATACTGTGCTGCTTTTCTGGCGGGCTTTTCTCATGAGGAAAGTTTTGATATCTGCTACAGCGCCCAGTTTGTGGACTGGTGTTCGCGAACTTATCTGTCGCGTCTGAAAGCGCCGCTTGCAGCTGCAACGACACAGCTTCAGCTTGAACTTATGGATGCCGGAACAGATTCTGTGGGACTTCAGGATATTACACGTATCTGGGCGTCGTTTCATTTTCTGCCCCGTGATCTGTATGCTGTCCGTGAGAAATGTTCAAAGCAGTACAGAAATAAATACCGTCTTATCTGTGGTCCGAACGGTGAACTTGTTGGTAAGACTGTCACTCTTGCGAAGGGAAAGAGTCTGCAGGCAGCCGGCGTTGCAATGCACGTAATAGCAGATACATGGGCACATCAGTATTTTGCCGGTACGCCGTCCCTTGTTATAAATAATACTAACTATCATTTTTATGAGATCCTTCCGGAGGGAGACCGTAAGATCCGTTTCAGACACAGCACGTCGCTGCCGGATGACACAGAACGGAGCATATACACCTGCTCGCTTTTTCAAAGCAGTGAGAATTCGATAATGAATCTCGGACACGGACGTGCCGGACATCTGCCGGACTACAGTTTCATACGCTACAGATACCTTCCGGCATGGGGAGATTATGATGAGATCGTAAAGGATAATCCTTCTGACTATTATTATGCATTCTGTCAGCTGATATATGCGCTGCAGTATCTACGCGGAGAACGTTCTTCCTTTGAGACCGGACAGTATGCACTGGAGACGGCTGCGCCTTATGAAGAGAAGATACGTCTTATCCTTGAGACCAGAAAAATCGATACCTGTGAGGAATGGGCGGCATTTGCGGAGTCGCTTTCAGGGCAGAAAATACCTGATTTCGATAGAAGTCTGTATGAACAGGAATATCTGCAGGCTGACATGAGCGCGAGAGATGATACCTTTATCGGTAAATTCATTCTTGCGGCTCTGGCACAGAAAAGCATGGTAACAAATCAGATCTATCTTTCAGGAAGCTTGCTGGCAGGATTTTCGGTGGATTATGCTGACAAGGGCTTCCGCGGGATAAGTGATTTCAAACGCCTTGTCAGACATATGGAAAAGGAGAAGAACCATGGGTAAACTTGGACGTGTCCGGAATGTTTTTGCCGGGATCTTTATGATATTATTAAGCTTTGCCATGCTTGCAGCTGATCCGGAAGACAGCTTTCTGATAGCTGCGGTCATTCTTTCGCTGGCGCTTCTGTTTACCGGGATCAGTCGTCTCGCATTCTATTTTGCAATGGCCAGATACATGGTCGGCGGCAAGACCCAGCTGTACGTGGGACTGATAGTTCTTGATTTCGGTGTGTTCACTCTTATGCTGACGGAGATGCCGCATATCTATATGATTCTGTATCTGCTCGGAACACATGCATTCAGCGGCGGGGTCGATATTCTCCGTTCACTGGAGGCGAAGCGGAACGGCGCTTCATCCTGGAAACTGAAAGTAAGTCAGGGTGCGGTGAATATCATTATTGCTGTACTTTGTCTGTTCTCGCTGGAATCCATCAGACTGCTGGTCATACTGTACTGCCTTGGTCTTATGTATTCAGCCGTTGTCCGAATAATCTCGGCATTCAGAAAAACTGCCATTGTGTATATTCAGTGAGTAAAAAAAACGACCCTGACGGCTTAAACTGCCGCCGGGGTCGCCCTGTTTACTGTTTCGATCATTTTTTATCAGCAGAAATCAGCTTCTGTTATTTCTGGAACATATTCCTGTATCTGTTCGGTGTATGTGATGTGTTCTGCTGGAAAAGCCTCATGAAGTATTTCTCATCGTCGTAACCGCACTTTGATGCTATTGCGGTTATACTCATTGAAGATGTGCATAAAAGGTACTTGGCGAGGGTTATCTTGCTTTTTATGCAGTCCTGATGATAGCTTATTCCGAAGTATTTCTTGTATATGTTGCGGAAGTAGCCTGTGCTTAAGCACAGTTTCTGACAGAGTTCGTCAGAGTAATGAGCCTCGGACGGTTCAAGATAGATGCTGTCACGCAGATTCTGAAACTCTGAAAAATGAGGCTGTCTCTGCTGGGCAGTTCTTGCAGCCGCTTCGGCTTTGATCCTTTCATTCATTTCAGCTACAATTGAGTCGTAGTTGAAATCATCTGAACTGCAGGTGTCCGAAATACATACAAATGAGTTCGTACCGTATTCCGAGATGTATGACGAAGCATGCAGCAGCATGCAGTTGAGTCTGTCGGTAAGATTTTCACAGTAATTGTCCGGAAGATTGCCGAAAGCAGCGAAAGCATAAGTATTTTCCGAGATGCGTCCGCATAATTCATTGCGGTTTCCCGAAAGTGATTTCATTATGCCTGCTATTTCGTTCAGCGTCACAAGTCTTGATTCATGGTTCTCAAACTGTATGTTTTCCGAGAAAAGCTCAGTTTTGAGAAGCAGGAAACATATGCTGCTGCCCGTCGGTGCCGATGAAGCAGCGCGTTTTACGGCGCTTTCAAATCCGGAGCGGTTGAGCATGCCTGTGCTTGTGTCGTGCTGCTGTGACAGTCCACGGCACTGTGTAAGATAGTTTATGTCGTTTTTCAGTCTCAGCATTTCCAGTGCATTTGAAACGGTTTTCAGCCAGCTGCGGAATATCGAATCATATGTGTCCGGATTGCGGTAGACTGTTACGATATATCCGAAATATCTGTCTCTGAAAAACAGCGGATTAAAATAGTATGCACACGGCTCGCTGCAGTAGGACAGTATAGAGGAAATATCATTTTCCGTAACAAACGATGTCTTGTATTCGTTTGTGAAATCATTTTTAATAGTATAGCAGTTCATAACTGCTCCCGGTGTGCTTTCCGACGGTTCGCTGTTGTACCAGTCTTCAAGAAGGCACAGATACATGGCATCAAGGTCTCTGACCATGTATGTGAAGTTTGAAAGAGTTGACACGTAATCGCTCATGGATGTACAGACAGTCAGTCTTTCCGCAAAATCGCCGAACAGATTGAAGAAGCGGTATTTCTTCTTTGCGTTTTCCTCGTTCAGCTCAGTCCTGTACTCGGCACGGTCAATTCCGCATCCGCAGGTGTCACCGGTGATGAACTTTCCTTTGAGCGAGAGCTGTGGTTTGTATTCCGTGTGATTTGTTCTGGAGTAAAGAATGCTTACAGCTTCTGATCCGAGAGCAAATCTGTTTCGGCGGTATGTTGACAGGACAGGGTAGTGGTACATTCTTTTCAGAATGTATTCGTACCCCGTCACAAGCATATCGTCCGGTACATTTATATTGTTTTCCGCAAACTTGTCAAGAAGTCCATAGGCCATGTAGTCGTTGGCACAGATAAGAGCTTCAGGCTTTTTACGTTCGCCGCTTATGTACTGACCGGCAAGTGCTTCGCCTGACGGCAGCCAGAAATCGCCGTATATTACCTTTTTGCTGTCGAACGGGATACCGTGTTTTTCAAGAGAACGCCTGTATCCTTCCACACGCTGTGCGGATACATCCATGTCGGGTCTTCCGGTGAGAATGTCAATGTCGCGGCATCCGTGAACTTCGATCAGGTGATCGGTTATATCTTCCATATCGGCTGCGTCGTCTGTGTTTATAAATTCAAAATTCTCCTGCATAAGATCGCTGCCCGGAGCGCCGACCACTACTACCGGTATCTCGGGTTTTGTGCTCAGCGCCTCGCTGATCCTTTTCTGAAGATCAGAATTGATGATCGCTTCAGCAATAAGAATAAATCCGTCAAATCCGGAGGAGTTCACAAGCTCGTAGATATTGTTCTCCTTGCGGCAGTCAAGAGTATAAACAGATTTGTCAGGATTGTATATGTTCGAAATAACAACCGTATCAATGTTCAGTGCCTTGGCCTGTTCAATAATCCCTTCCATAATGCGACGCTGCTCTATATCCGATGCCTGTGCAGCAACAACTCCGAAAGTAAGTCGCTTTTTCTGCATAACAATCACCTCTTAAATGTTCATAAATGAAAACCCGCTTGTTTCCACATGTATGCCGGTTGTTAATTATGAACACTGAACGTCGTTTTTACGTCATTACAATCCTGATTTACGTACAATTATATCAATAAGATTATAACATATAAAAGAGTGCAGGTCAATACTGAAATGTGCGTTTTATCTACCCAAATGTGCGGAATGTGGGTTGCTTAAATTTATGTTAAATGATAAAATCAAATTAAAGTGGGTCCTGTTTTATGTTATCGTTTTCCGGACAAACAGCAGACAAATTCTGGCGGAATTGCATGTAAGACTTTTCAGAAAGCGAAAACAGATCCTGCAGTAAATCCCCCTTCCCCTGTTCTTTTTACTGCAGTTTCTGCGAAAACATACTATCTCCGGCGGCGAAACGCAGGAGTGCAGGACATGATACGAATTAGTATTTACAGCAAAAGTAGAAAGGATTTGTGTAAGTATGGTTAAATTTAAAAAAATGTTGAAGTCAGGCGTTGCAGGCCTGACAGCAGTGACAATGGCCGCTGGAATGGCAGCTATGTTACCGGGAAATGACAATGCGGAAATTGCTTCAGTAAAGGCAGCATCAACTGCAACAGTAGATCTTTCAAAGACATATCAGTACATCCGCGGATTCGGCGGTATGAACCATCCTGAATGGCAGAGCTACAACGGCGGCGGCGACATGAAGGATAATGAGATCCAGACAGCTTTCGGAAACGGAGCTAACCAGCTCGGACTTACAATTCTCCGTATTTTCGTAAGTGATGACAAGAATGCATGGAAGAACGCAGTTCCTACAGCTCAGAAGGCTCAGAAGCTCGGTGCTACAGTATTTGCAACACCGTGGAATCCTCCGGCAAGCATGCGTCACGGCGGCGGCAAGCAGCCTACAAGCGGCCTTTACGTACTGAATGACGGTGCAGAAGGTTCCTATGCAAAGCATCTTAACGACTATGTAAAGTACATCGAAAGCCAGGGCATCAACCTTTATTCAGTATCAGTTCAGAACGAACCTGACTACTCACAGGAATGGACATACTGGTCACCGGACCGTACAACAAACTTCATTGCCAACTACGGTGCAGCAGTTAAGTCAGGCACAAAGGCAAAGCTCATGTCTCCTGAAAGTTTCCAGTACGGTTACGAAGGTTCAGGACATGGTAAAATGTACTACAAGAAGATCATTCAGAACTCAAAGGCTATGGCAAACTGTGATCTTTTCGGTACACACTTCTACGGAACACAGCGTAACGGCATGGATTATCCTACAGTTGAAAACAGCGGCAAGGAAATCTGGATGACTGAGGTTTATGTTCCGAACTCAAATGCAAACTCAGCAAACAACTGGCCTGAAGCAGTTCAGGTAGCAGAAAATATTCATAACGGTCTCGTTGTAGGTAACATGAGTGCTTACGTATGGTGGTACATCCGCCGAAGCTACAGCCTTCTTACTGAAGACGGCAAGCCTTCAAAGCGAGGCTACATGATGGCTCAGTTCTCAAAGTGGGTAAGACCTGGTTACAGAAGAACTGAAGTAACAGAACAGCCTCAGAGCAACATCCTCGTTTCAGCATATAAGGGCGACAGCAACAAGGTCGTTATCGTAGCTATCAATAAGGGCAAGAACGAGGTCAACCAGCAGTTCAATATCAGCGGTCAGACACTCAAGAGCGTTGACAGATACAGAACTACAGGTTCAGAAAACCTCGCAGCTACACTCGGAATAAACTGCAGCGGCGGCGGATTCAATGCACAGCTCCCTGCAAACTCAGTTTCTACATTCGTATGTACAATTAACGGCGATCACGGCACAAAGAGCGACGGTTCTTCACAGCCATATGTAGCAGAACCTCTCAAGCCTGATTCAAACGGTTACTACTACCACGACACATTTGAAAACGGTCTCGGTGACTGGGAAGCAAGAGGTTCAGTAAAGACTGAATCAAGCGGCAGAGCGCCTTATGCAGGTACAGAAGCAGTAGTTGTTTCAGAACGTACAGCATCATGGAACGGTATCCAGAGAAATCTTGACGCTTCAACATTCAAGGCAGGCGGAAAGTTTGCTTTCAGTGCATGTGTAAACTTCCTCGATGCAGACGTTGACACTGAAGAATTCTCACTCACACTCCAGTACAAGGACAAGGAAGGTACTGCAAAGTACGCTAACATTGATACAAAGACATGTACAAAGGAAAACTATGTACAGCTTTACAATCCGGAATACACAATTCCGTCTGATGCAGCATCAGATATTCAGCTTGTAGTTGAATCAGTTAACGGAACAATGAACTTCTACGTTGATGAAGCTATTGTTGCAAAAGCAGGCACAGCTATCAACGGACCTGCAGAAAAGCCGGTAGTTACAACAGCGGCTACTACTGAAGCAACAACAGTTGCTACAACAGAAGCAACTACAGTTACAACAGTTACAACACCTGCAGCAACAACAGCGGTTACAACTACAGTAACAGAACCTGCACCGCAGAACACAAAGGGCGATGCTGATAACAACGGTTCAGTAAATACAACTGATATCGTTGCACTCATCCAGCACCTTGTAGGCAAGTCAGATCTCAGCAGTGACGGATTTAAGAACGCTGATATGAACAGCGACAACAAGCTTTCAGTTATCGATCTTATTATGCTCAAGAATGCTCTTTCATGATAAAATCGCATGATTTGTATGATTTGAGCGCAATATTTGAATACAAATTCTGATCGTACCGGTCTCCGATATCTGGAGACCGGTATTTTATCTGCAAAAAACAGGGCGAATGTGTATTTTATCTACCAATTATGTGAAATGTGGGTTGTAACTATATCAAATATATGATATTATAAATACAGCAAAGGGAAATGTACACAAACACATTGCAGAAAAATTAGCAACATCAGTACAATGTGTATTTTATTGCAGTCTGTTCCTTCTTGTTTATAATAACGAAATTATCTTTAAGCCTCTTAAATTTTTATATAAGAACCAACAAAAATCCTCAGAAAGTATTCTGCTTTCTGAGGATTTTTGTTTACATCGGGTGAATATAAGCGACTTTTTTTGCTTTAATGTGTATTTGTACGTGAATAAACATGTACAAATGTGTGACGAAAGTGTGTTTTCTCCACTAAATATATAAAATATGGGTTGTCTGTGTGTCCGGTGCATGGTATTATTAAATTATTAAATTGCGTTATTAAAGAGAGTTATTGTGCAAATCGCAGATTAGTTAAATAAAAAAAGAAAGATGTATGGCTGGTACATCACAGACTGGTCTTCGGCTGTAAATGCAATACCGTACAGATAAAAATCGTATGCATACAACTTCGCACAGTACTTTCTTCAAAAACCAATTTGCCGGCATGAACGAAATTTGTCGCGATTGGAGCCGGGTTAGGATTATTGTATATAAATAAACAGACAGAAAAAAACATAAGTATTCATATTTTCATTATAGCGCAATTTGCTAAGGAAGATCTCCAGATATATGTATTGGAAAGGATGTTTTAAAATGGTTAATTTTAAAAGATTCTGCGCTGCTCTTTCCGCAATTGCGCTCACCACAGGCACATTTGCGGTATTTCAGACAACGTCTGTCCAGCAGCTATCAGCAGATACGGTTTATGCCGCAGAAGGATCCGAAGCAAATGTATTTGAGGAAAGCGGAATATACGGGCTTTACCGCAGTACAGATGCAAACGGTTATTACATGTATTACGATATGGAAAGTGATACAGCAGCTTTTTCAGCGCGGGGCGGCTGTACGCTCGGAGCAGGTGATGCCTATAAGGGAAGCAGAGGTCTTGGCGTTTCAGGGCGCCAAGAGGAATGGAACGGTATTATGATTCCGCTTGACTCTGCATCATTTACAGCAGGAAATGAATATTCTTTCTCGGCGGCCTATAAGGGCAGTGAGAATGCAACATTCAAAATGACTCTTCAGTACAGCCTTGCAGGCGGAGAAAACTACGATGAAATAGTGAGCAGTGCGGCTTCGGCCGGCAGTTATGTTGTGCTTTCAAATCCTTCCTACAGGATCCCTGACAGCGCATCAGATCTGGTGCTCGTATTTGAAACGACGGATTCACCGTGTGACTTCAGCATCGATGAAGTTATCATTGCCAAGGCTGGTACAAAGCCTGAAGGACCGGCGGCGGAAAACAATGCAGCTGCCGGCGACCTTGACGGCGACGGAAAGATCACCATTGCTGACTTTGTCCTTTTAAAAAGCGGAATGCTTAATGAATGGGCTACAGCCGCAGCAAAGAATAATGCCGATGTGGACAGAAGCACTGAAGTAAATGCAGAAGATGCACTCAACCTTCAGAAATATCTGCTCGGTACGATCACAGAATTCCCGGACAATGCTCCGGAAGTTCCTCCACAGCCGGAACCGACTGTGGAACCAACAGCGGAACCAACAGCAGAACCGACTGCGGAACCTCCAAAGCCTGCATATAACTACAATGCAGCACTTTCATTCAAAGAAGCACCGGGCAATTACTTCAACCCGTGCCAGCAGGCCGGAAAGATAACCAAGGAAACTTACACCGGCATCAACGGAGGCAATACCTGCAACGTTTATACCCCGTACGGCTATGATCCGTCAAAGCAGTACAATATCCTTTACCTGATGCACGGCGGCAGTGAAAATGAAAACACCATTTTCTATAACGACGATGCAAAGATGGCAAACATGTTCGACCACATGATCATGAACGGCGAACTTGAACCGCTTATCGTTGTAACTCCGACATTCAACAAGTGTGAAGCTCAGACATTCTATAAGGAATGGCTCCAGAGCCTCATCCCGTTCATTGAAGGCAAGTACTCGACCTATGCAAAATCAACATCACAGGCTGATCTTAAGGCTTCAAGATATCACCGTGCATACGGCGGTTTCTCGATGGGCTCGGTTTCAACATGGGCAGGCATGGTACACGGAGGTCTTGATGTATGTGCTTACTGGTTACCGCTCAGCGGCGATCACTGGGAAGGTCAGGGAGGTTACGGCAAGGCAAAGTCAGTGGCAGATGCTATCCATGCTGCAGGACTTAAGCAGAACGAATACTTCATCATGTGTGCAACAGGTTCTGACGACATAGCTTATCCGAACGTAACACCGCAGATCGATGAAATGAAGAAGATGAGCGAATTTGTTTATACTTCTGATCTTTCAAAGGGTAATTTCTACTATCTTGTAGCCCAGGGCAAGACCCACTGGTGGGGATATGTAAGACATTACGTCTATGATATTCTTCCTTCGTTCTTCCACGAAGGAAACTGATCATGATTTGTATTATTTTTAGTTTAGCCTTTATTTAAATATATCCCGAATGATTCCCCCCCCCTTATGGACAACATCTGGGGGGATTCGTTTGAAAATCAGTATTTACGTAAGGCGTGTACCGGCTTTTGTGCGTTTTCTCCACTATTATATTCAGAATGTGGGTTGAGGCAACTGTACAAATATGGTATGATTTTAATATAAAATGCGTGGATTGTGTAAATAAATTGTTTGAGATTATTGTGTAAGATTATTCAGAGCCGCTGAATGTCTGAAAAATTTGTTATAATCGATATATCAGTGCTCCTCTGAATTCAAACCGAATCTGAACGGAGGAATCTTAAATGTGTAAAGTTAAAAAATCAGTAAAAACAACAGCTGCGCTGTTATCAGCAGCTGCTGTACTTACGTCTGCGGTCGCTCTGCCTGGCAGCAACAGACCAGATATGACAGCTTCTGTACTTGCAGCCGGCCAGATCGCTAACCCTATCATCTGGGCAGACGTTCCGGATGATGACATTATCCGTGTGGGCGATACCTATTATATGGTAAGCACTACGATGTACTTCAGTCCTGGTGCTCCGATAATGAAGTCCAAGGACCTTGCCAACTGGGAGATCTGCAACTACGTATTCGATACGTACGCTAACGGTGATGTTCAGAATCTCAAAAACGGAAAGCACGACTACTCTCACGGACAGTGGGCTACCAGTCTCCGTTACAACGAGAAGAAGAAAAAGTACTACGCTTTCTTCGGAAGCTACGGTTCAGGCAAGTCGTACATCTGCTCGACAGACGACATCGAGAACGGTGAGTGGTCACGCGTTGAGCTCAACGGTATGTATCACGACGCTTCCATGCTCTTCGATGACGACGGAAGAAATTACCTCGTTTACGGCGCAGGCGGCACCTGCAACATCAAGGAATTCAATTCGGATATGACAGGCTGGGCTCAGGGCGCACAGGAAAGGCGTCTCTTCAAGACCAACTTCAATAACCTCGCAGGTGAGGGATGGCATATCCACAAGATAAAAGGCTATTATTATATTCTCGGTATCGCGTGGCCTTCAGGTCACGGCAGACTTGAGTTCTGCTATCGTTCCAAGAGCCTCACAGGCAACTGGGAGAACAAGACCCTCCTCGATTCAGGTCTCGGTTCATACGGCAGCGGATGCGCACAGGGCGGTATCGTTGATACTCCGGACGGTAAATGGTACGCTCTTTTGTTCCAGGATCACGGCTCGGTAGGACGTATTCCTGTTCTCGTTCCTGTAACATGGCAGAACGACTGGCCGATGATGGGTGTTAACGGCAAGGCTCCTCTTACTCTCGACCTCGGTGCTTCAAAGGGTACCGACGTTGCAGGCGATGACAGCTTCGACTACAGTTCAAACGACCTTGCGCTTGAATGGTCATGGAACCATAACCCGGATAACACAGCCTGGTCTGTAACAGAGCGTCCCGGCTGGCTCCGTCTGAAGAACAAGAATATGGCTTCACATCTGCTTAATGCAAGAAATACCCTCACAATGCGTACTGAGGGTCCTGCATGCAGCAGCTACATCAAGCTTGACGCCACTAATATGAAGCCGGGTGACTACGCAGGTCTTTCGGCATTCCAGCTCAAGTACGGCTGTATCGGTGTGCGCGTGGACGACAGCGGTAACAAGAAGGTATATATGTCCGTCAACGGCGGCAGCGATGTCGCTGGCACATCCAACAAGATAGTTGCCGAGCAGAACATGAGCGGCAATGAGGTTTACCTCAAGGTAGACTTCAAGTTCGCAAACGTGAACTCCGACGGAAGCTCTTCCAACAACATAGACAAGGCTAACTTCTACTATTCGTTTGACGGCCAGAACTGGAACAAGCTCGGTCAGGAACTCTCAATGAGCTACGACCTCAAGCTTTTCACAGGCTACCGCAGCGGTATTTACAGCTATCCTACCAAGTCTACAGGTGGCTATGCTGATATTGACTTCTTCGAGTACGAACGCCAGATGTGGAACGGCTGCGACGGAAGCAAGGCACTCAGCGGTTCTCCTGTGGTTCTTGAGCCTGACGAGAACGGCTACTGGTTCCACGATACATTCGAAGACGGAACAAACAGCTGGTCGGGCAGAGGCGCAGCACAGGTTTCATCAAGTGCTTCCTCACATCAGGCCGGCAGCAAGGCACTCAGCATTTCAGGACGTGAAAATTCATGGAACGGTGCCCAGAAGGTTCTGAACAGATCAGTATTCAAGGCCGGCGAAGAGTATGCTTTCAGCGCATGCTTCAACGCTCCGGAAGCTGATGAACCGGTTGAATACAAGCTCACACTCCAGTACACTGACGCGAGCGGCGAAACAAAGTACGACAAGGTGGCTCAGGAATTCGGCAACCCTGGTGAATACGTTCAGCTCTACAATCCGAACTACAAGATACCTGAGGGTGCTTCAAATGCTTACCTTATCGCTGAAACAATTGACGGTACAATGGACTTCTTCATCGATGAAGCTATAGGTGCTGTCGCAGGAACAGCCATTACAGGACCTAAGTCAGATGTCAAGCCTGCTACAACTGTAAAAGGCGACCTCGACATGGACGGCAAAGTTACTATAGCCGACCTTGCAGCACTCAAGAGCGGCGTTCTTAACGGATTTACAAACAAGAGTGCCCAGAAGAACGGCGACGTTGACAACAGCTCAAAGACAGATGCTTCTGATGCTCTTAATCTTCAGAAATATCTCCTCGGTGTTATCACTTCATTCCCTGACAATACACCAGCTGCACCTGCACAGTCCGAACCGGTTCAGACTGCTCCGGCAAAGTCAGCATACGCATACAACGCAAACCTTCAGTACAAAGCTGCACCGGACAGCTACTTTAAGCAGCCTGCAAACCACGGTACAGTAGTCAAGGAAAACTATACAGGCATAAACGGCAACAAGAACATGTACGTTTATCTCCCTTACGGCTATGACAAGTCAAAGAAGTACAATGTCTTCTATCTGATGCACGGCGGCGGGGAAAGCGAAGAAACATGTTTCAATGACAACAACATCAACATTGACATTATGCTTGACAACATGATCGCAAACGGCGATATCGAACCGATGATCGTTGTA
>CADAPI010000027.1 GCA_902789705.1 uncultured Ruminococcus sp. | reverse complement strand
GATGAAGAATATGATCTTCTCAGAAAATTTGCTAATTTTCATTACAGTTCGCTGGTGAATAATGAAGCAACTGTTGATGATTTGAATATAGATTATCTGAAGGAATACCTGCAGAAAACAAGTGACAGAAAAATATCAGGGAAGCTTTCGAAACAGGATATTTCAAAATCTTTGAATCTGATTGATAAAAATGATCCGGAAGGAATTAAGGTGAGAAATTATGCAGTTTTAATGTTTTCTGATAATCCTGAGAAATTTATTCCGTATTCTTATTCTGAACTTATCATCGATATGTTTGGGACAAAGCGAAAAATGGAATCCAAACGTTTTACTGGTCCGATATGGAAACAATATTTTAATATAATCGCGTTTATAAATGAAAACTACTTAAGCGTGGGTGTTCTGCGCGAAGAAGGAAAAGCGGAAAACCGACAGATTGCAAATTTTCCGTTTGTAGCAGTTGAAGAACTAGTGGCCAATGCTATTGTTCATAATAATTATGAAAATGGTAAGCCGGTTCAGATATACATTTCTCAGAAGCAAATCAATATTGTAAACTATAACAAACCTTTGCCTCCTCTTAAAATTGACGATCTGAATGAAAGACGTATTTTTAATGAGAGAGATACTGAAAATCCTGAAATAAGAGACATGTTTAAAAGTCTTGGAATAATAGAGTCTTTTGGCACCGGAATAGGTGAAGCCAAGCAGTCTCTTGATGATAACGGCTCTCCTCAGCTGTATTATAAAACCTTTTCAGAATCAGATAATGTAACATCAGTTGTTATCCCTGTTAATGAAGAGTTTCTCATGCTAAAATCAGGAGGTTTGTCTGTGGTTGACCCTGAGCCTGTATCTGATACAAATCTTATCAGAGAAAAGATTTTAAAGTCTGGTTTTTCAGAGAAAACAGTAAAAAATCTCATTGAAATATATGAAAATTTACAGGATACGGTATTCGGAAATTCAGATATAATGCAGCTGCTGGATTGTTCACAGACGACAGCTACATCTTATATCAAAAAATTGAATAATGATCTTAAACTGATAAAAGCTGTATCCGGATTTGGAAAAGGTAAATATTGTTTTACGAAAATGTAAATATATCACAAATATAAAATATGCCAGGAATTTGCATGAGATTATAAAAACAAACGGCAGAAACCAGTTCTGTAAGTACAGCTGGTTTCTGCCATTTCATTTGTTATTTATCGCATTAATAATACTGTCAATATTATCATTGGTCAGATACCCGGAAGGAAGCTTGATTTTGTCTTTCGGGTATTTAAGGAAACACTGATTAAATCGGAAATCCGGTTTCGCCGGATTTCCGGAGGTAGGATTTGCGAGGCTTCGCCCCGCAGACTCTCTGGGTAAACCAGTGTTTCCTTAACAATCAATATAATTTTATCACATCTGCGCCTGAATTGCAAAGGAAGTAAAATAATTGACTAAATGAGACTTTCGTTATGAAATTACGGTCAGAACAGAAAAAAATATATCGACTTTTTCTATCAGGTGTGGTATAATATATTTTATCGTTTATTGATTAATTTAAATGTTAAAGGGGTTAAGAAAGTATGAGATCAAATTTAAGGAAAAAAATCGTTCTTATCGCAGCCGCAGCATCTTTTGCGTTTGCAGGTTCAGGCATGGTTTACGCTGAGGATATGACCTGGGAGGAACAGCAGAATGCAGCACACAAGGAAGAACTTGTGAAGTCGCTTTCTGAAGAGAAACAGCGTGGAGATATCAACGGTGACGGAGTTATCAACGTGTTTGACGTGATGAGGTACAAGAGCGGTATACTTGAAGGAAACTATTTTGTGCCGAGGGATGATGACATTGACCGTGACGGTTCAGTGAACGGAAATGATATCACAGAGGTAAAGAAAGATATCCTTAAGAAATCAAAGATCTGGATGTACAAGACCATGCCGAAGATGGATGGTTCAACATCAGCAATTCCACTGGAGGCCGGATTCAAGTCAAAGATGCTCGGGTTAAACTACTGGGATGCAAAGCTTCTTGTTGAACATCACAAGACACATGAGTCATTCAGTATGCTTCTTTCAGGGGAAAATGATCTTATTTTTACTGTACCGATTTCCGAGGAGCAGTACAAGGCGGCTGAGACTGCAGGGGTGAAGCTTAATTTTGTACCTGTTGCAAAGGAAGGCTTCGTATTTGTCGTAAACAAAAACAATCCTGTGGATTCACTTACAAGCGCTCAGATAAGAGACATCTATTCCGGAAAGATAACAAACTGGAAGGAAGTCGGCGGAAACGATGAAAAGATCATTCCGTACCAGAGAAACAAGGATTCAGGCAGCCAGAATTACATGACCGAATTCATGGCGGGCTATGACCTTATGGATCCTCCGAAAGATTTTGTCCGGGGAGAAATGTCTTCTCTTATGGATTCCATCGCAATTTTTGATAATGCAGTAAATGCCATTGGTTATTCAGTGTACTCATATGCTGCCCAGATGTATGAAAACTCATCTGACACAAAATTTATCGCTGTTGATGGTATAAAGCCTTCGAAGGAAACGATGGCGGACGGAACCTATCCGCTTTTAAGCAGCACATCGATCGTGTATACAGACAAGGCTTCACAGAATACAAAGGATTTTGCAGACTGGGCTGTGTCGGAGGAAGGTCAGAAATGTGTAATGGACAGCGGCTATATTCCTCTGAAGGATATGGAATATCCGGAAAATATGAAGCTTTATTCCGCAAAGGGAACCGGAAAAGAGAAGCCGGCGGATTATAAACCAGCTGAAAAATATTCGCATTCTTCCAAAAGTGTACATCCGGAACAGAAAGGAAGCAGAGACGACAAAGAACTGTATAAGGAAGACTGCCTGATAGATTTCCTCAAAGATAAAGACTTTGAGAAACAGATCAATAAAGATTTAGACGATATCGTATTCAAGGGCAAAGATAAGCTTAACGATAAATGGAGAATGCATGTCGAAGTGATTAACGGGTTTATGAATATAACCTTTTATGAATATGATTTTAAGAAAAGCGACACCACGCTCAGTATTATCACTCTGAATTACGACCTGAAAAACAAACGGAGAATAGAAAAGTTTTCTGATTTGTTCTATAAGGACAATGATTTTACCGGCAGGCTTAATGACGTTGTAGGTAAAAGAATTTCCAGGTACGCAGATACTGCCAAATATTTAAAAAATGATTTCATTGGTCTGCTTGGAGAATGTGATCAGTTTAGTCTGGATACTGTTGTTATCAGTAAAGAAGCTCCTTATTTTGACAGAGATACAGAGATCTTTTTTGATGAATCAGATGTTTTTGCCGACGATATGGTTACTGGTGAGTACTTTGATAACAGTGAAGTAGTTGATATAAATACTACTTCCGATGTCTTTTACAATGAATGGAACTCCAGACTTGTGAGGGGCGATGACGGTGAAGCACATACAGTGCTCAGTTCAAGATACCATACGGATGAGGAAGTTGCTGAAAAGAACAGGATATATGAAAAAGTTTATGAACAGGCAAAAGCACTCAGGGCTAACGATGAACAGGTTCTTTCGTATCTTGAAAGGAATCCGTCAATGAAAATGAGTGATGTACTGATAAATCTTTATTATCCAATGCTGGATAAGAATAATCGGGAGCGCTATAAAACCTATGATCTGATAACCATTCATTTTAGACATTATGATGGAACTCCGAGTCCGTACTGGTTTGACCCGTATACAGGCGATCCGGTAATGATATCTGATATTTTAGGCGAAAAATTTAAAAAGTATGACGGATATGAATATAACATTTCCAGCATAGATTTCAAAAACAATACTGTAACACTATATAAGTACGGTTATTCAGAAATTGTCGAAGAAAAAATAGATCCTGATGAGATAAATCATAAATATACCTGGATAATGGAGGCTGAAGCAGAAAACAATTCAGACAAAACCGGCGAACAGACCCCTGAAAAGGTCACTCCGGAAAAAACCGACGGAACTGAAAATGGAATGATACTTGCAAGGGGCAGGGATGACGTTTATGGTTACACTTCTGCCTATGTTCTGGAAAACGGAGAAAAGGAAACTCAGTGGAAGATAGAAGGAGACTGGTTTGTCAGAGTAACACGCACCTGCACATCACACGGTAAGAAATGGTATGAATGCTATGACGTTGATGACGGTGACTACTACGGCTGGATATCAGAAGATGACTACATCCATAAATCCATTCACTTCCTCTATGAAGAATACGAAAAGCCGCTTAAGGGTATCGCTCTTGGCGGAACTAAGAAAGATGTGAAAGGCTATACCACTGAATCAGTTCTCGTAAAGGGAAAACTGGAAGATGTTCAGTGGCCGATCGAGGGTGACTGGAATGTTGTCATAAAGCGCGGATGCATTCTGGGCGACTGGGTGTACGAATGCTACGATGCCGATGACGGCGACTATTACGGCTGGATCAAAGCTTCTGATCTGAAAATCGAGAAATAAAACCCAAAATCTTAATACAGGGAAACACTGATCAAACCGGAAATCCGGCTTCGCCGGATTTCCGGAGGTGGGATTTGCGGGGCTTCGCCCCGGAGCCCCACGCTGTTTTATAAATAAATCAGCGTTTCCACAGCAATACAGCCTGTCCTGCTTACGGTAAAATGCAGGACAGGCTGTTTTTTTATTTGGAATGTTTTTTCCGGTATTCCGAAGGAGTACATCCTGTCATCTTTTTGAACTGTCTCATGAAATGTACGTCACTTTCGTATCCGCATTTCAGTGATATGGCAGATACGGTGTCATTTGTGGATGACAGCAGATCGCAGGCGTGTTTTATTTTGCTTTCTATAACGTCGTTTATGCAGGTTATACCGAATGTCTGACGATAGAGAAGCTGGAAATACGAGCGGCTCAGATTGACCTGACTGCATATTGAATCAACTGTCCATTTTTCGCCGGGACGGCTGTGAATGTTCCTTCGTATTTCAAGAAGCTTGTCGTAGTAAGGCGGTTTCTGCAGAAGGTCTTCAGTTTTTATCTCGTTGCCGAGAACGGTGAAAAGCGAGGATGTATAATGTTCCAGAAGCTCCTGCTTGTGATTTCCGAGATTGTAGTATTCGTTCAGTATTATGTTCAGGAGCGAATCCGTTTTGCTGCAGGCGGAAAGCCTGTAAAGCGTATTGGTGTTGATGTGATAGGATAAAGCAGTATCGGAACGGCTGTCGCATTTTATGATTATTCTGTCGTAGATGAGCACTTCGCCGGTCGCGAAAATACTGTATTCCGTTTTCTCGTTTATTATTATAAAAGACATTCTGAATTTCTGCGTGAAGTTTTCACCAAACCGGAAAACAGCAGGAGATTTCAGAATATAAAGTGCTATCGTGTCTTCAGGCGTCTGATATGAATGACGGTAGAATTCATCCTGATGGCAGTTAAAGTTGATATCTGTAATAGTCATGACTTTATTCCTTTGATTTCAGCCGGTACCTTTACTGATGTATGAGTACCGGCTGATTATGTGTGTTTGTAATAAATGACCGCATTCCGGATCATCCCTTTACTGCTCCGGATGTGATGCTGTCGGTGAATGAGCGCTGTGAACAGAAAAATACGATAAGTGAAGGTATTACAGCAAGCAGTGCTGATGCAAGCACACGGTTGTACTGGAAACCGCTTTCAGCATCCATTGCAAGCCGTATATATACCTGGAGAGGATATGCTGACGGAGTATTTACGTAGAGAAGCGGTCCCATGAAATCGTTCGATGTCCATATAAACTGAAAAACGGCACAGCTTACAAGAGCTGGTTTCAGCACCGGGGCAATGATGTGGAAAAGTATCTGGAATGATGAGCATCCGTCTATTCTTGCGGCGTCGTCCAGTTCGGAAGGCACGCCTTTGAGAAACTGTACGAGCAGAAATACGAAGTACGTATCATATGCAAATACGGACGGTACGACAAGTGCAGTGTATAACGGCGAGTCCACCATTCCGAGTTTGCTGAACAGAATGAACTGCGGGATTATCATTACGGCGTCCGGAAGGAACATCGACGATATCAGCAGGCCAAACAGCAGTTTTTTCATCGGAAAATTATATCTTGCGAAACCGTACGCGGTAAACAGGCTTGAAATGAGCGTAAAGATAACTTTCGGCACAAGGTAGACATAGGTGTTGAAAAGCGCTTTTATGCAGTTTATGTTTCCGCCGTAGTTGTTGACCAGTGCGAGATAACCGTCCGGAACGGGTTCCTTTATGAGAAGCGACAGACCGGAGGTGACTTCGCTGTTTGTCTTGAAAGTGGCCGAGATCATCCACAGCAGCGGATAGATCATGATTATACCGATGAAGGTGAGAACGGAATAGATCAGAATAAGATCTGCGGTTTTTGTTCTTTTCATGGCTCCTCCGTTTCATCAGCGTAGAATACCCAGTGCTTCTGTGTTGAGAAAATTACAGCGATAAGAACGGAAATAACGATGAAGAACACCCATGTCAGAGCACACGAAAGTCCGAGATCGCGCATCTGGAAAGCTGAATTGTAGATAAGCAGTGAGATGAGCGTGGTAGAACCGCGGGGACCGCCCTTCGTGATAACGAAAGGTGCGTTGAATTCCTGCATTGCAAGTCCGAGCTGAGTGATCAGGTTAAAGAATATCGCCGGGGAAATGAACGGAAGTGTTATCGATGTAAACTGCCGTGTTTTTCCGGCTCCGTCTATTTCGGCAGCTTCGTACAGATCATGCGGGACCGAACGCAGTGCCGTGAGGAAGACTACCATCGACGATCCGAACTGCCATATGCGCAGGAGTGAGATGACGAACATGGCACTTCCTTTTTCCGAAAGCCAGTTTATTTCCGGAAGCCCGAAGGAGGACAGAAGGGCGTTGGCAGTTCCGTCATTTCTGAACAGTGCGGTCCAGAGGATAGCAACAGCTACTGAACTTCCGAGTACCGAAGGAATGTAGAAAACAGTCCGGAAAAAAGCCATACCCTTAATATTTCGGTTAAGCAGCATTGCGACTCCGAATGCGGTGAGGAGTCTTAAAGGAACAGTGATGAACGAATATTCCAGTGTGGTAAAAAGCGATGTGATTATTGTTATGTCACCGGCGATCTTTTCGTAGTTCATCATTCCCCATTCAGATATGCCGCCGAAGAGACTGTAATCTGAAAAGCTGAATATGAATGAGAAAACAGCAGGGAAGAGTCTCAGAATTATAAATCCGGTGATCCACAGACTGATAAACTGCAGTCCTTCCCGTTCATGTCTGGTCAGCTGACGGCTTTTTCCGGAGTTATGTTTCATGGGTGTTTCCTCCGTTTATCCTGTCATCGTTCAGTATTTCGGCATGAGCCATCATAAAGGCACCGACACCCTTCGGGTCATCTGAGACCACCAGTTCAGAAAAGTAGTATTCAGGAGTGCCGTTTCTCTGTATGCCCGGACCGAGTCCGGCTGAACAGCATATATCCGTAAGCGTAAGTCCCGACCTTCCGTCAATGAGTTTTTCCTTTAATACGCTTGAAAAGATATTTCTGCTGATATCTTTGTATGTGCTGTCTGTGGAAAAACCGAGATGCACGCTTTTCATAAGCGCATATGATATCATCAGAGAACCGGAGGTCTCGGTGTAGTTTCTGCTGTCCTCAGGATGATCCACGACCTGATAGAAAAGACCGGAATGACTGTCGGAATAACCGGTTATCCCTGCTGCAGCTTCGAGGAAAAGCTCTTTAAGGAGCCTGTAACAGTCGTTTTCAGGATCTCCGATAGCGTCGGCAGTGTCCACAAGCGCCATGAGATACCATCCGATGGCACGAAGCCAGAATCCTTCCGAGCATCCGCTTTCACTGTCAGCCCACGGCTGGATGCGGTCAGAGTCATATCCGTGACAGTAGAGCTTTTTTGCCGCACTGTACATGGTGCTCCTTACGTTTCTGAACTGCTTTGCAATATCGTCAAAGTTTCCGTCTCCGAATTCCTTTATGCATGAGGCGTAGAATGGCTGAAGCATGTAAAGGCCGTCAAGCCAAACCTGTCCCGGGTAAATTGATTTGTGTATGAAGCTGCCGTCGCATGTACGCGGATATTCCTTTATTTTTTCAAGCAGAAACATTATCGCATTTCTGTATTTTTCAAGGCCGGTCATGTGGTATGCAAACAGCAGGGAACGTCCGGAATTGAAACTGTCAGTGCTGTGTTTTCTGTGGTCGTAGTTAAGAATTATTCCGTTCTCCGACAGCACAGAGGAAAGGTAGTTTAAAACAAAATCGCAGTATTTTCTGTCCCCTGTAGCTTCGAACAGTTTGATGCACCCGGTGAGAATGCATCCGTCCTCGTAGTTCCAGTAATCCTTGTAGTTTTTGTAGTTGTTTATATATCTGTCTGTATATTCAGCTATTGTCATATGTTACTTACCTGTCTCTCCGAGTACTTTCCTGACTCCGTCTGAAATGATCTCTGCTGCTTTTTCCGCCGAATATTCGCCGTAGCTTAATCCGCTGAATGCATCAAAGTATATGCCTTCAGGACTTGTCTTGAGTTTCGGATCCTCGAATTTTATGTCGAAAGAAAAAGAGGTGCCGGCGAGCACTTTGTCATTTGCCTCTTTTTCGATGCCCTTAAGCATTCCTGCTGCTTCACAGCTTTTTACCGCATTTCTGCTGATAGGTATGCCGCGTTCAACTCCCATGAGTGCAGTTCCTTCCGGATCGTTAAGGATGAAGTCAAGAAATTCAGCGCATTCTTCCGGATGTTCAGTCTTTTTTGAAACTGCAAATGCCAGCGATATTTTCGAGTATCCGCCTTTGTATCTGCCAAAGTCAGAAAAATAGTCGCCGACCACGAAATCACCGTTTCCTTCAAGTGCGTTTGAATATTTGGAAGCTGCTGAATCCCATTCGAATATTCCGGCATATTTTCCGTTCATCCATTTCGGGGAGCGGTCGAATGTCACCGATCCGTCACCGGATATTTCTGCGATAGACGGTATAACGTGTCCCTTTTCGAGAGAATCGATGAATTCCACGCCTTTGCGTATCTCGTCTCTGGTATAGTTAAGTCTGCCGTTTCTGATCCACGGCTTTCCGTACTGCGCGCCAAGATAGTAGACCATGAGCATCATGCGGTCATATTCAGCCAGAGCAAGAGGGTAGCAGTCCTCGCCCAGTTTTTTGCGGAACACTTCACCGGCAGTGAACAGATCCTTCAGACTCGACGGAACATCAAGGCCGGCCTTTTCAAAAATTGTTCTGTTCCAGTAGAATATTCTTCCCGTGAGCGAGACCGGTACAGCTTCGAGTGCACCGTCAAATGTACACGGATCAAGTTCAGCCTGGCTGTATCCGGACAAGTCAAGGTGATCAGACACTGTATTAAGGTCGAGAAACAGATTTCCGTTGCTGTTGAATACGTCGAGCCAGTTCCAGTTTATCTGTACAATGTCGGTCTGTGTTCCGGCATAGAAAGCGGCAGTCATGGCATCTTCCCAGCCGTCCCAGGCACCGAATTTCACGTCCAGTTTTATATCTTCGTGCTTTTCCTCAAAAGCTTTTACAGCGTTCATGGTAGCCTCATGCCGTGATTCACCGCCCCACCATGAAAGTGAGATCTTTTTCTGTGTGTTTTCTTTCCCGGTACAGGATACCGCCGAAGCCGTCAGAAGTACAGCTGAAGCAAGAGCAGCAATGCGTAAAAGATGTGTTTTCAAAAGTCTGTTTCCCTCCCTTCGCAGGAAATAAGAATTATTGCACAATATATGAATAATTATATCATATATTGCTAATACGGTCAATGTTTTGTGTCTCGCAGTTTAGTTAAGGAAACGCTGATTTATTCATAAATCAGCGTGGGGGTTCGGGGCGAAGCCCCGTAAATCCCACCTCCGGAAATCCGGCGAAGCCGGATTTCCGATTTAATCAGTGTTTCCTTAAAATTACTGTTTTGACTGATACAAAAATCTGAAAGGGGAGGAATAAAAACTTTAGTTCTGAATGAGCAAAACAAGTCCCCGGAACCATACGATCCCGGGGATTGTTTCGTTACGTGGTATATTGAAAAGCTGATTTTATTATCAGTGCGGGAGCGGGGTGAAGCCCCGTAACTCCCTCTTCGTAAATACAGCGAAGCCGGATTTACGACTTTATCAAGCAAACTTATTTCTTAAGAGAATGAGGTCGATGATAGAGATCTTGCTGTCATCGTTCATGTCAGCGTTTTTCTTTTCATCTGCTTTAAGTTCTGTCTTGCCGATGAGAGCATTCATAAGTGCAAGATAGTCAGCTGATGTAAGAGCACCGTCGTTGTTTACATCGCCCTTAACTGTTTCTGGTTCCTTTGAAGGTTCGGCAGTTGGTTCAGCTGTAGGCTCTGTTGTTGGTTCTGTAGTTGGTTCTACTGTAGGTTCAACAGTAGGTTCTGTTGTTGGTTCAACTGTAGGAGCTGTTGTAGGATCTGCAGAAGCGCCTGCGCTCTTTACGTAAGCACCTGTGATCTTTACGTTTGACATATCTACTTCCTTGCCGGCTGCGTCGCCAGCCCACCATACCTGAGCCTGGAAGTTCTTTTTCTTCTGGAGTTCAGCTATTGCCTGCTTGATGAGATCAGGATCATTTGTTGTAAGGTCTTCACCGTTCTTTGAGTAGGCAAGTGAGTTTACACCGTTCTTGATGTTGATCTTGATGTCACCTGAAGATTTAGCTGTCCACGGGATCATTACCCAGTAGTACTGACCGTCAGAAGCTGAGAAACCTTCAGCGATGCATCCGCTTGCGCCTGCTGCGCTGCCCATTTCAACGTTGATGTGGATATCATTTGATGCTGCAGGGAGTGTGATGTTATAGAGAGACTTTGAAGAATCGTATGTAACTGTACCGTTGAGGATCTCGCCGTCTGCTTCTTCGTTGCCTGTTGTGAGATTTGCCTCATAGGCGCCCATTGCGTACTGGTTGAGAGCCTTTACGATGTCAGGATTCTTCCATGTTACGTCTGAACGGTCGAGAAGCATGAATGAATAGTCATCCCACCAGCAGCAAGGAATGTTGCGTGCAGATGCGTTTGCCACGAAGTAAGCAGCCCAGTCAACTCTCGGCTGAGTGTTGCCGCCCTTGTCGCGGGCACCGAATTCACCGATGTAAACCGGAATGCCCTTTGAAATGTATGTGTCATAGATCGCATTGAGTACTCTGTCGATTTCTCCTGCGTCCTTTGTATAGTCGAACTTGTCAGTGCTCTGTGAGTCAGATGTTTCAGCAAGAGCGAATCCGTATGGTGTGTATGCGTGAACTGCTACGATAAGACGGTTCTGAACCTTGTCTGTAGGGAGTTTGAAGTAGCTGTTTGTTGCACCTTCGATAGAGCAGTCATAGCCCGGAACTGAAACGAAACGCTTTGCATTGTTTCCGCCTGTTGCACGGATAGTGTCAAGACAGTCCTGATTGAGCTTGTTGATAGTCTGGATAGCGTCGATACAGTCCTTGTCATCCATGTTGAGCCACCATTCATATGTGTGGCCTGTCATACGAGGTTCGTTCATTGTCTCGAAAATGAGCTTGTCGCCGTAGTCCTTGAAGCGTTCGCCGACCTGTTTCCATACACTTGTCATGTACTTCTTTGACTGTTCGTATTTTGCAGTTGTAGGATACATTGTGTTAGGGTCGTTATCATGGTGAACGTTGAGAATAACGTACATGTCGTTCTTGTAAGCGTAGTCAACGACTTCCTGGACTCTGTCCATCCACGCCTTGTTTATGTTAAGGCTGCCGTCCATGTGGTTGTGCCATGAAACCGGTACACGTACTGTGTTGAAGCCGGCCTTCTTAACTACATCTATCATTTCCTTTGTTGTCTTGAAACCGCCGTTCCAGTATGTTTCAAGGTCAAGGTCGTTCTTTACGTTTCCTGTGTCGTCGATGGAATCAAGAGTGTTGCCGAGGTTCCAGCCGAGACGCATGTCTCTTGTCATCTTAAGGCCTTCGCTGTCAGGTATCTGCTTCTGCTGAACCTTTATGTCAGGGATGGTGTATCCGCCAGCAGCGTTTACGATCACAGCGGAATCATTGAAATAGCCTGATCCGGCAGTGAAGAAAAGTCCGTTTACTGATAAAAAGCCTGTTGCCATTGCTGCAGCTGCCGCACCGGCAGTTATGCGTCTGAAAATTGATCTCATAGAGATTTTTCCTCCTTAAAGATATAATCCTTACATGTTGTTTCTGGCCGGGTATCGGAAATCCCGGCAGGCATATCAGCGTATTTTCTTCAAATGCGGAAAATACGTGATATAATCGTTTTCATAACTTAAGTATACACCAGAATAACAGATAAAACAATGGAAAAACGGATTGAAAACTATGGACTTTTCTGCAAAATATTATTGAAAATTAAGTACAAATACCTTATAATTAAGGAAACGCTGATTAAATCGGAAATACGGCTTTGCCGTATTTCCGGGTGGGGGGTTGCGGGACTTTGCCCCGTGCCCCACGCTGATTTATGAATAAATCAGCGTTTTCTTAAAGTGAACGAAAAAGCTGCCCTGAGGATCTGTGACCGCCGGAAAGGAGAATCTAAAGATGAGAAAACGGATCGTGTTTCTTACCATGTGGGCAGATACGCAGTATACGCTTGATCTTATCAGAGTGATAGGAAAGCAGGCTGCAGTATTTGACTATGATCTTTATGTTATTACTCATTTTATCAATTACTATAATGACGACCGTCAGATCATCGGTGAGGAAAACATATATTCACTTCTCCGGCAGATGCATTTTGACGGGGCGATACTTGCCGGCGGTTCGTATTACCATACTGAACTTGCTGACTCCATTGCGGAAACTCTCGGAAAGCTCGGTGTTCCGGCAATTATGCTCGACTGCGTGAAAGAAGGCTTTCCGTCTGTGATACAGGACAGCCGTGAACATTTCTGCATGCTGACAGAACATTTTATAACCGAACACGGGTTTGACGATATTGTATGCCTGACAGGTCCGGAAGGAGAGCATCATGCGGAACAGCGCCTTTCAGGATATCGTGACGCACTTGAAAAACACGGTATACCGTTTGACCGTGAAAAGGTATTCTACGGTGATTTCTGGATCGGATCCGGTATAAAGCTTGCTGAGAATATCATAAGCGGAAGAATAAAAAAACCGCAGGCAGTAGTCTGCGGAAACGACTATATGGCCCTGCAGCTGTGCTGGTCACTGATGGAGGCAGGTGTACGCATCCCCGAGGAGATAGCTGTCGGAGGATATGACGGAAACCCTGATCTTATGCACTTCCATCCTCTGCTTACTACAGTCTGCGGAACCTATCTTCAGACCGGCGCAGAAGCAGTCTGCCGACTTCACACAATGATAAGCGGTGAAACAGCAGTTCCGGTAAAGGCGGATACCACGCTGCAGATCGGTGCAAGCTGCGGCTGTGATCCTGATCAGGTGAAAAGCTCTGTAATGACCCGGAAGCATTTTATGGAACTGCAGCATAATTCGGTTTTTCTTCACAGCGCCTATTCTTCCATGATGAGCAGCGTAAGCTCTCTGAATGAGTGCGTTATTGCAATTGTGAGCAACCTGTATCTTCTCGAGGCTGATGACAGTTTTCGCATATGTCTCTGTACGGACTGGCAGGGTGATGTGAACGATCCTGAAAGCTACAGAAAGGAAGGCTATTCCGACAAACTCACCTGCATACTTTCAAGAAACTCGGAAGGCAGGATCGAGACCGGAAGCAGCGTGAGCCTCAGTGATACGGAAGATACTGCCGTTCCTTCAACATGTTTTATCACTCCGCTCCATTATCAGGACAGGGCTTTCGGTATATGTATGAGGCGGTTTTCGTCCGAAAAAGCGGCATTCGAACTCTATTACGGAGAATTCTGCCAGATCATTGCCAACGCAGTTGAAAGGCTTCGTATGAATCACGTTGAGCGTGAACTGCGTCTTCTTGCCAGACAGAACGCTGATATCCGTCAGCCGTATCAGGCGATACTTAAGTCACTGCGGGAAAAAATGTACGAGGAACCGGAGAACGAATGGAAGGCGGCAGAGCAGGCCTCTGAAATCGGCATAAGTCTCTCGCATTTCCAGCATCTTTATCAGGAGTTCCATGAAGTGAGTTTTCATGCCGATCTTATGGAAGCACGCATGTCTCTTGCAATGAGCCTGCTCCGCAACACAACACTGAGCGTCAGCGAGATAGCCGGCCGCTGCGGATATGCTGATATCTCCTATTTCATGCGTGCCTTCAGAAAACGTACAGGTAAATCAGCACTTGCCTACCGAAGGAGCTTCGTTAAGTGATTTCTTAAGAAAATTTAATGTACAATAATCTTGAAAACCCACTCGCGATATGATATAATTAAAACGTATATTTTTATATGATGTTTTACGTTTAAAAAGGGTGATAATTACTAATGAACAAAAGGGCGATGACAGGTTTTTCGTCAGCTATTATGCTTGCATTTTCTCTTATGCTCACTTCATGCAGCGGTTCTCAGTCTGATGCCGGTGAGAATTCTGAAACTGCGGAAACAGAGGCTCCTGTAACTGAGGTTACTGAAGCGGTTACTGAGGTTCCTTCCGTTTACGTGGAGGTACAGAACTCTGATATACACAGGGGAGATCTTATTCTTGTAAACAGGGACAATGAATACAGTGACGGATCAAATCCGAACATTGTAAATATTTATGAAAACAAATCAGATTCATATAAAGTTGACAGGTCATACATGGAGCTCGACAAAACCATGATAGAAGCTATCAACTCAATGCTCGATGACTTTGCCGCAAAGACAGGTATAACAAATATCCTCTGCAACAGCGGATACCGCAGCTACGATGAACAGAAACAGATGTACGATGAAGATCTTGAAAACACGGGACTTCTTGAATCAGATCTTGTTGCTCCTCCTGGACACAGCGAGCATCATACCGGTCTGGCAATGGACTTTGCCATTGACGACGGATATGAATATCCTGCGCTCCGCAACGAAGGCGAATACAGCTGGATCTACAGCAATGCGGCAAAGTACGGACTTATTCTGCGTTATACCGAGCAGAACAAGCATATAACTAAGTACCGTGCCGAGTCATGGCATTTCCGCTATGTCGGCCCTGTACACGCTTCAATGATCTACAGAATGGGCGTTGCACTTGAACAGTACGAGGGTTTCATAAAGGATTTCCAGTATGACAATCCTCTCGAATACAAATATTCCGATACGGAATTCTACAGGATCTACTACGTTCCGATGGATATGACATCAGAAAAGACAAGTATTCCTATACCGTATGAATGCTTAAACAACAACGGCGCGGAATGGCCTTATACAGTATCGGGAAACAACAGTGACGGATTTATCGTTACAGTAAAAATACCTGAACTTTCACCTGATTACGACGAAACATTCCTTTACATGTTCGGAGCCGGGGCTGAAACAGTAATGCCTTCTGACGACTACTCTTCAGAAGATATTTCCTCATCAGAAGATGAAACAACCGGAGAAGATGCCGGCGAAGACAGTCAGGATGAGAGCGGGGACGCTGAAAACGAAGCCGGAAATGACGAGGATACCGGCTGGTAAACGGGGTGACATAATTTATGATATTACAGGATTTTTATGACGGGAAAGCCTTCGACGCATATGAGTTTTTCGGAGCTCACCGCGAAAACGGAAAGATCGTTTTCAGGACCTATGCGCCGGCGGCATCATCAGTAAAAGTAATAGGCAGCTTTAACGGCTGGAAAGGCTGTGAAATGACCGCAGAAGGACGAAGCGGAGTATTCACTTATGTTTCGGACGAAGCTGCCTTCGGAGACCTTTATAAATTTCAGATCACATCACGAAACGGAAACACGGTGGATCACTGCGATCCTTACGGGTTCGGTATGGAACTCAGACCGGCGAGCGCTTCTGTTATAACTGATCTGAGCGGATTTGAATGGCACGACAGAGAATGGATGGAGAAACGTACACGGAATTTCAACTCTCCTATGAGCATTTACGAGGTGCATCTTGGCTCGTGGCATACAAACCCTGAGGATGAAAACGGATGGTTTACCTATTCTGAAATAGCAGACCGTCTTATTGATTACGTTAAGGAAAATCATTTTACGCATATTGAGTTCATGCCGCTTTCCGAGCATCCGGCCGATGAATCATGGGGGTACCAGAATACAGGCTTTTTCAGCCCTACTTCACGCTACGGCACGGCAAAGGAACTTATGGAACTTGTGGACAGGTGCCATGCAAACGGCATTGGTGTAATAATCGACTTTGTTCCGGTACATTTTGCGATCGACAGCTACGGACTCGGACACTACGACGGTTCTGATCTTTACAATCTTCCGGATAACGATGTCGGAAACAGCGAATGGGGAACCATGAACTTCAATCATTCCCGAAGGGAAGTGGCGTGTTTCCTTCAGTCGTGTGCGAACTACTGGCTTAAGGAATATCATTTTGACGGAATAAGAATGGATGCCATAAGCCGTGCGATATACTGGAACGGTGATCCGAACAGGGGAGTCAACCAGAATGCCGTTTCTTTCATCTCGAATATGAATTCCGGACTTCATGCACTCCATCCTTCTGCTATGCTTATCGCCGAAGACAGTACGGCATTTCTCAAGGTAACAGCCGCCGCTGAATACGGCGGACTCGGATTTGACTACAAGTGGGATCTCGGCTGGATGAACGACACACTTGAATATTTCAAAGTCCCGCCGGTATACAGACCGGATCACTACTATGAACTTGTGTTCTCAATGGAATATTTCTTCAGTGAACACTTCATACTTCCGTTTTCACATGACGAGGTGGTACACGGAAAAGCCACCATCTCGCAGAAGATGTGGGGTGACTATGATAATAAGTTCCCGCAGGTAAGGGCTCTGTACATGTACATGTTCGCTCATCCGGGAAAGAAACTCAACTTCATGGGCAACGAGATCGCACAGTTCCGTGAATGGGACGAGAAAAGGGAACAGGACTGGGATATTCTTAAGTATCCGCTTCACGACAGCTTCCACAGATATTTTGCAGAGCTTAACAG
>CADAPI010000026.1 GCA_902789705.1 uncultured Ruminococcus sp. | reverse complement strand
AAGCTTATACTGCTCGATGCTCCGACGCTTTTTGAGAGCAGAGCTGATGATTTCTGCGAGATAATCATTTCGGTTATAGCAGATGAAGCTACACGTCTTCAGAGAATAATCGAAAGAGATCACCTTACTCCGGAACAGGCTCAGGCGAGAATGAACTCTCAGCATAACGAAAAGTTCTTTGTGGACAATTCTGATTTTATTATAAGAAACAATGACGGTATGTCCGGACTCGATGAAATTGTAAACGAAATGTCAGATAAAATAAAATGTTATTATTCAAATAAATTTAAAGATCTGGAGTGAGTTTAATGAGTAAGGAAAAATCACCTGAAAAAGAGCTGAAAGAAAAGCTTTTCTATAACAAGAAAAACGTTTATCAGCTTATTGACGATGAAGAAGTAAAGAAGATAACTGCTTTTTCAGAGAATTACAAGAAGTTTCTTGACGATGCCAAGACAGAGCGTGAGGCTGTTAAATTCGCTCTTTCGGCAGCAATGGAAAGAGGATTTACCGAATATCAGCCGGGATCTGATCTTAAACCGGGCGACAGAGTTTTCGTGAATAACAGAGGCAAGGCAGTCATTCTTGCGGTTATAGGTCACGATCCTGTAAAGAACGGTGTAAGAATCAATGCGGCTCATATTGATTCTCCTCGTCTTGACTTAAAGCAGTGCCCTGTCTATGAAGATTCAATGCGGCTCATATTGATTCTCCTCGTCTTGACTTAAAGCAGTGCCCTGTCTATGAAGATTCTGAAATAGCACTTTTAAAGACACATTATTACGGCGGTATCAAAAAATATCAGTGGACAGCTATTCCTCTTGCACTTCACGGTGTTGCAGTGCTCAGCGACGGTACACAGGCTGACATCAACATAGGGGAAAATGAATCGGATCCTGTTTTTGTGATAAGCGACCTTCTTCCTCATCTTGCATCAGAGCAGATGAAGAAAAACGGTTCATCAGTAATAGAAGGCGAAAATCTCAATATTTTAATAGGTTCACGTCCGTTTAAGTCAGACAAGGAAAGTGAACTTGTAAAGCTTAATATTCTGAACATTCTTTTCGAGAAGTACGGTATAAAAGAGGAAGATTTCCTTTCAGCTGAACTTGAAGCTGTACCTGCCTTCAAGGCGAAGGATATCGGCTTTGACAGAAGTATGATAGGCGCCTACGGACATGACGACAGAGTATGCGCGTATCCAGCACTTATGGCAGCTCTCAATACTGAAAAGACACCTTCGAAGACTATCATTACCGTTCTTACTGATAAGGAAGAGATCGGCAGTGACGGAAATACAGGTCTTAATTCTTCATACCTCAGATATTTTATTGAAGATCTTGCGGCAGATTTCGGCGAAAGAGCCACAACAGTTCTTTCAAAGTCAGAATGCCTTTCTGCAGACGTAAACTCTGCTTTTGACCCTACTTATCCGAGCGTAATGGAAAAGAACAATGCTTCCTACATCAATTATGGTGTAGTTGTTACCAAATATACCGGTTCACGCGGCAAGTACGGTACATCTGATGCTTCTGCCGAGTTTACAGGACGCATCCGTGCTCTTATGAACAAGAACGGCGTTATCTGGCAGACAGGTGAGCTTGGTAAGGTTGATGCAGGCGGCGGCGGTACTGTTGCAATGTACATCGCAGCAATGAATGTCGATGTTATAGATGTAGGCGTACCGGTACTTTCAATGCATGCTCCGTATGAAGTCATAGCAAAGGCAGACCTCTACATGGCCTATAAGGCTTTCAGATCGTTTATTGACGACTGATCTTCGGTACAATGATACCGGTGGTATGTCTCCGGATCAGATATATAATGAATTACAGCGAAAGCACTGTGTAATAATGCGGTGCTTTCGCTTTTTTACTGCTATTTTAAGAAAACGCTGATTTATTCATGATCAGTGTCTGTCTCGGGGTGGCGGAGTGCGGTCTGTCCGTTTTGATCATAGTATCCTTAACTGGTTAAATCAGAAATAAGGAAAAATTTAAAAAATATTATGGTACTACTTGACATGACATTTAAAATGATGTATAATATAGGAAAGAAGTTAATTACCAGTAAGGAGAATGAATTTTATTATGAGAAATTACATTGAAAAAGATGGAAAAAAGACAACTTTTATTATTGAATCAGATAACGGTGCAGTTCTCGACACAGTCGCTCACGGAATGCTTGAAAACAACAATATTGCAGGCATGCTTCCGTTTACAGTTATGCATGTCGATGATGTAACGACAGTCCGCTATGATGTTACACCGTTTGTTACACTGACTGAAATGCTCGAAAGGGTTGTTTCAAGGAAAGAGATCGTTTCAGTTATCAGCACAGTTCTTGAGGCATCTTCAATGTGCGAAGATTACATGATGGATGCCGGTTCGATAATTCTTGACACGGACAGAATGTTCTACGATGAAGAAAGATCCGAGCTTCATCTTTGTGTCATGCCTTTTATTGATGACGGGAACAGTTCGATACCGGTAAAGGCATTCCTTAAGGATTTTATCTGTCGTGCAAAGTTTGACAGTTCAGAAAACTGCGACTACATAGGAAAGATACTTGGAATACTTAACAGCGGGGAAGAGCCTGATTTTACTGTTATCAGAAATATGGTAGGTGAACCTGAAAGCACAGCCGTCAAGCAGGAGACTGATAATCATGAAAAAGCTTCAGCATCTTCCGGGAACATTAAAGGAAACGAAAATACCTTCTGTGAAGTTCTGCAGGAACCGATAAGGAAAACAGTTTCAGAACCGGTTTCAATGCTTGACAGTTTCGTGGATGATGATCATGAAAGCGAAGATGAAAGCAGTTTTAAGGGATTTTTCTCCGGAATTCTCGGAAAAAAAGCAAAAAACGAAAAGACTGAGAAAAAGCAGGATGCATTTTCAGATGACGATGCACTGATGGCAGGTTTCAGTGACGGAAAAAACGGTTATTTCATCAGGGAAAAAGATGCTAAGGGAACAGTTATACTTAAGAACAGGGAAGAAAACAGAACACCTGTTCTTGTCAGAACAGCAAACGACGAAAAAATAGAGATAAAAGGAAAGCGTTTCCGTATCGGCTCTGACAGCAAGACAGTTGATTACTGTATTTCTGACAACTGTGCCATCAGCAGAATGCATGCTGACATCATAAACAAAAAGGGCGTTTTATACATTGTGGATCACAATTCCACAAACCATACTTATCTTGATGATCAGCTTCTTAAGGGTAAAAAGGAATACAGACTTAAAAATGACAGCCTCATAACCCTTGCCGACGAAGAATTCAGGGTATGCTTCTGATCATTAGGGAAACGCTGATTTATTCATAAATCAGCGTGGGGTCCGGGGCGAAGCCACGCAAATCCCACCTCCGGAAATCCGGCAAAGCCGGATTTCCGATTTAATCAGTGTGTCCTTAGTTTAAAAAGAATATCATCTCATATGCAGATTCGTTGAACAAACGGGTCTGCTTTTTTTGTCATATTCTATACACTAAAAATTTTAAGTATTAAATGGATATAATATGCTGGATTTTTCATTTAATTTGTGCTATAATCTATTGTATCAATATTTATGATCTGTATTACAGCACTGGTCAGTTTTAAACAGGTATGAAGCAATGCTATCTCCCGGCTGTCAGTGTTTGTTGATTATTTATGATCTGCGGGGATGATAAAAATGGTAAATGATAAGACCAAACTGAAACGTTTTGCGGCAGCATGTGTTTCTGCTGTTACTTCGATTGCTGTTTTATGTATGCCTTCCTTTGGGATCTGCGGCAGTATTATGCCGGTTTATTCCGATGAATTTACAAGGCTTGTTGATGAAGAGACACTGGCTGTTGATCCTACAGGAAGCGGCGAAGGATATCTTGCTGTTCTTTATGATAATACAAACGGTCTGCCTACAGGAGAAGCGAATGCTGTTATTCAGTCATCGGACGGATTTATCTGGATCGGATGTTACAGCGGACTTATAAGATATGACGGCTGTAATTTTGAACGAATCAAAGCATCCACGGGTGTTACAAGCGTAGTAAGTCTTTATGAGGATTCTTCCGGACGTCTGTGGGTCGGCACCAATGACAGTGGTGCTGCGGTTATGGAAAACGGGGAGTTCCGGCTTTACAAACACAATGAGGGGCTTAAATCCCTTTCAGTACGTTCTATAACAGAAGACGCATACGGCAATGTGTGGCTGGGAACTACACAAGGTCTTGCCTATGTTGACGCTGAGGGAACACTCCATAACTTTGACTGCGAAGAGCTCAATGAGGAATATATCCGAAGGATCAGGACCTGTGAGGGCGGTGCCGTATGTGGTGTGACGATGAGCGGTTCGGTCTTCACGATAAGCGGGGAGAAGCTTACCGGATATTACAGTTCATCTGATCTTGGTATTGATGATATTCACGCTATACTTCCTGACAGCGATAATCCCGGCTATTTTTACATCGGCAACAAGGGTTCAGTCATTTACTACGGTAAGCTTCAGAAGAATTTCAAGGCTGAAAAGATGATCATGATAAAGCCTCTGGAGTACGTAAACTATATTGACAGGATCGGAGATATGATCTGGGTTTGTACCGACTCCGGCATAGGGTTCCTGTATGAGGGAAGATTTGTTCCGATCAGTAATATTCCGATGAATACATCAGTGGAAAACATGACGGTCGACTATCAGAAAAACATCTGGTTTGCTTCATCAAAACAGGGCGTTATGAAGATAGTTCCTGATCAGTTTCTCGACCTGTTTGAAAAGTACGGTCTTTCTGATCAGGTCGTCGAATCGACATGTGTATATGATGATAAGATTTGGATAGCTACAAAAACCGAGGGACTTAAGGTGCTCTCCGGCGGAGATACCACTGACAGTATTCCTTTAACTTCTTCAGTAAATGCATCCGGCAGTACATTCCGTGACACTGATCTTCTTATACTGCTTAAAGACAAGCGAATCCGTTCGATATACAGGGATTCGCACGACAGGCTCTGGATTTCGACATTCAGTTATCTCGGACTTCTCTGTTATGATCACGGCAAAGTAACAAGATATACTGAGGCTGACGGTATGCCTTCGGAGCGAATAAGAACTGTTTACGAGTGTGAAGACGGATCGTTAATGGCGGTATGTACAGGAGGACTTGCTGTTATCCGCGACGGTAAGATCGAAAAGGTTTACGGCAAAGAGGACGGCATAGACAATACCGAAATACTTACGGCTCTTAAAGCGGACAACGGTGATATCATCATCGGTACAGACGGCGGCGGACTTTATATTATCGGTGAAAACAATAAATTAAAACATCTCAGTGTAGCTGAAGGCGATCTTTCATCTGATGTTATTATGAGAATAAAGAAGGATCTTAAGAGAGATCTTTACTGGATAATTACCAGCAACTCAATCAGCTGCATGGATGTACACTATAAGGTAAGGACTATTAATAATTTTCCTTATCCGAATAATTTTGATGTCTTTCAGAACAGTTCCGATGAGATGTGGATCCTCAGTTCAAACGGTATTTACGTTTCCGAAACTGAAGAAGTTCTTAAGGACGAGGATATACAGTATCTGTACTATGGCAGGGACAACGGACTTCCGTGCGTGGCTACCTCAAATGCCTACAGTTATCTTTCACCGGAGGGCGAGCTTTATATGGCCGGCACGACAGGTGTTGCAGCTGTGAATATAGAAAAACCGTTTGAAAGTGTCAGGGACATTAAAGTTTCTGTTCCTTATGTTGAAGTGGACGGATCGTATATTTTCCCTGATGAAAACGGAAACTACGTTATTCCGTCATCTTCTGTGAAGCTTACAATTTACAGCTACGTATACAATTATTCGCTGATGAATCCGGACGTAACCTATTATCTGAAGGGATTTGAACATAATCCGACTACAGTCAAGAGAAGTGAACTTACACCTACTTCATATACCAATCTGCGTGGCGGTGACTATACATTTGTTATGACCATTGATGATCCGCAGGGAGACAGCAGCAAGGAAACTGTTATCAACATCATCAAGGTGAAGAAATGGTATGAAAAAATTATAGTTCATATTATTGGTCTGGTGCTTGTTGCCGGGCTGGCTGCTTTCCTTCTGAAAATGTATATTTCATACCGTACCAGAAAATATGAAGAAAAGGCAAAACAGCAGAAAGAACTCATCCGTGAGATCGTATTGTCTTTTGCGAAGGTCATAGATATGAAGGACAGTTACACCAACGGTCATTCCACACGTGTGGCTGAATATACGGCAATGCTTGCAAAGGAACTCGGCTGTGATGAAGATACCATTGAAAAGTATTACAATATTGCGCTTCTTCATGATATAGGCAAGATAGGCATACCGCCTGAGGTGCTTAACAAGCCGGGTAAGCTTTCTGATACTGAATTCAATATAATAAAGTCTCATTCAGCACTTGGATATGAAGCTCTGAAGAATATCAGTATTATGCCTGAACTCGCGGTCGGCGCTGGTATGCATCATGAGCGCCCGGATGGTAAAGGCTATCCTAAGGGGCTGAAGGAAGATAAAATTTCACGCGTAGCTCAGATAATAGCGGTTGCTGATACTTTTGATGCTATGTATTCTGACAGACCTTACCGTAAGCGTATGAACTTTGACAAGGCTGTTTCCATCATGAAGGAAGTAAGCGGTACTCAGCTGACTTCTGATGTTGTTGATGCATTCTTAAGACTCGTTGAAAAAGGTGAATTCCGTGATGAAAATGACACCGGCGGAGGTACAATGGAGGACATTGACAACATCCACCGCAAACAGTCGTAGCAATCCTTCTTTAACATTCCGGAAAGACTTAGGACATCCTTAAACTGCGATAGTTCCGTGCGTACAGACTGGAAGTAAACATCGGAATAATGTGTCGTTTGTTTTAATTAGTGATAAAAGAGAAAAAACCACCTAAAAAGCTTGATTTTTTAGGTGGTTTTTAGTATAATATAGTTATCAGTATGAGACAGTTTTATTTCCGACAGTTTAATATTGATACAAGGGATGAATTGGGAGGGATATTATGTCTGATAATCCGTCAAAACCAGAGAAAAAACAGAAAAAAACGCACGAAGGAAAAATGAAAAACCGTTTTTTGCTTCAGTGCATATTTCCGGCAGCCATAGTCATGGGTATGATATGCCTTATAAGTATAATGCTTGCTCACAGGATGTCTTCTCAGAATATGATGAGTGCCATGATCGGACAGCAGAATTCCAAGACCAGCATACTCGAAAGTAACATCAATACAGCTCTCAACAGAAATCAGCTCAAATCCGATACAGCTGAGATCTTAGGGCAGATCGAGAACAGCCCTAACAATGGGCTGTTTGTCAAGGCTATCAATGAATCTGCCAACAGAATGGCTTCACTCAGTTCTATTCTGTCAAAAGTTCAGATAGCAACCTTTGATAAAAAAATGGTCATAGGCTCGCGTGGATACAGTGCTGAATTTACAGGAAATGAATACTGGTATGATGAAGAAAAGCTGAAGCATGGTCAGAACTATATGGTAGGAGTATCTTCTCCTGAACAGGATGAGTCAATGTTTACATTTGTTTATCCTGTGATCAATGATTCCGGACAATGTGTAGCAGCATTTACTTTCGGATCAAATGACGGTGCTCTTTTATCAATGATCGGAATGCAGACAAACATAAGCCAGCAGCTCTGGTTTATTACAGACAACGAGGACAGACTGTTTTACAGCAGCGGTGATAATTCTGACATTAACCAGATCTATGAGGAAGCTAAGAGTTATAAAAACGAAAAGGTGACTCTGACTGTCAACGGTGCTGCGTATATAATGAAAACGCAGAATTTACCTGACCTGGATAATTACAGTCTTTACTACGTAGTTCCTATGGCTCCTCTTATGGAACAGGCCAGACCGACCATGATCATGCTGATCTTTATATCGATCATAAGTATATGCGTTATTATCGCGTTTGTCATGAGTTTCTCTGACAAAATAGTAAATGAGATAAATGACGTTCGCAAAAGTGTAAAGGGAATTTCAGAAAACAATTTTGAAAATCCTATGGAAGTCAAGACGAAAGACGAAATGGGCAATCTCGTCAGAGAGTTCAACGGGGTAGTTGAAAAGCTGAAATATCAGGCTGAACATGACAGCAAGACCAATTTCTATAACAGTGAGGCGTTCGCTCAGAGGGCTCATGAATACATTGATGCTGATACAGCAAGATCCTACGCTATTGTACGTGTGGATGTTGACAATTTCAGCTTTATAAACGATATTTTCGACTGGGAGATAGGCGATCTTATTCTTCTCGGAATTGCTGAGGATCTTAAAAACGTATTCGGATCAGACGCAGTATTCGGATACCTTGGAAATGATGTTTTTGTTATCTGTGTAGGATACGTTTTCAGAGAAGCTGTTATTCAGAAGATAGAACGGGCAAATGAGGAAATAAAGAAGAGTGCGGAAAAATACATGCCGATAACAGTCCATTTCGGTATCTGTGAAAATGCAGGTTCAGATATGGATATCAGTATTCTGTGCGATTATGCAGGTATTGCGCTCAAGACCGTTAAGGGAAATCTTCTTCAGATCTATGCTATCTATGATGAAAAGTTTGATGAGAACCACAAGGTCCAGAAATTCGTGGAAAGCAATAAGATAACAGCTCTCGAAAACCATGATTTTTACATAGTTCTTCAGCCGAAGTGCAACATATTCACCGGAGAGGTGGTAGGCGCTGAGGCTCTTGTAAGATGGAAAGACCACGTTTCCGGAGAGATCATTTCACCTGGCAAGTTTATTCCTATTTTTGAAAAGAACGGTTTCGTTATAACACTTGACCGTTTTGTGTGGGAGGAGACCTGTAAGGTCATCAGAAAATGGCGTGACCACGGTCACAAGGATATTCCAGTATCGGTCAACGTTTCAAGAATGCATATCATTCATGACACTTTCGTGGATGAGTTTGCTGATCTTGTCAGAAAATATGACATACCTCCGGAACTCGTTGAAGTGGAAATTACAGAAAGTGCCCTTCTTGAGAACAGTGAGGATGCGCTTCAGGAAGTAATGCTCGGACTTAAAGGAAGAGGCTTCAAGCTTCTTATGGACGACTTTGCTTCGGGCTACTCATCGCTTATCGCTCTCCAGAGACTGCCTTTTGACGTTATCAAGATCGACAAAGGACTTATCGATAAGATTGGTGAAGGCTTTAACCGCGAATTTGTTTCAGGTATCATTGCATTTCTGCGTGAGATAAAGAAAGATATAGTTATTGAGGGTGTTGAATACGACTGGCAAAAAGAAATACTTAAGGATTCAGGCGGAAAGATAATTCAGGGGTTCTGCTTTTCAAGACCTGTTTCAATAAGTGAATTTGAAAAGCTTGCATTCGGAGAAGTTATCTCTGATGAAGCCTGATATTAACCGGAGGAATAATGAGTATTAAATTTCATCTGCCTGATTTTGCAGTGCACTATCATTTTAACAGAGTTTTTCTTGCAGTATTAAAGCAGTGTCCTGAGTTTTTCATTGACGGACTGGAAATAGCATCGTTTTTCGGTACTTTTCCTCAGTCTCTGTGGAACGGCGGCAGAATAGTAAACGGCGTATTCGACAAGAATACGGTAAAGATCGTAGTACGCGAGTTTGACAAGCTCGGTATCCCGCTTCGTTTTACGTTCACAAATCCGAACATAACTGAGGAAGATCTTAAGGATGATTTCTGCAACTACGTTCTTAAGACTGCCAATAACGGAAAAAACGGAGTTATAGTTGTATCTCCTCTTCTTGAGGAATATATAAGAACGAAATATCCGGACTACAAAATCACAAGTTCCACCTGCAAGAGAATAACTGATATCGATGCACTCAACGAAGAAACTGACAGAAATTATGATATCGTTGTTCTTGACTACGACTTCAATAATAAATTTGACGTTCTTGAAAAGATACGTAAAAAAGACATATGCGAGATACTTGTAAATGCATGCTGCCAGCCGGGATGTCCGAAGCGTGTGCAGCATTACAGTGATATCGGAAATATGCAGAAGGCTATATGCAAGTATCTGAAGACGAGTCAGAAAGTTCCTTTTGATCCTGAAAAGTACGGAGCAAAAGACGAGAATTCTGATTACTGTCCGTATATGAAATATGATTTTGCTGATGTAAAACAGCATTCAACTCATATCACTCCTGAGGCAATTGCTGAAAAATATGTTCCTATGGGCTTTTCACAGTTCAAGATCGAAGGAAGAACGCTCAATGCATTTACGCTGGCTGAATATTATCTTTACTACCTTGTGAAGCCGGAATTCCGCGACAAGGCAAGAATGGTGTTTTACGCACATCTTATTGACAAGGAAGTTATCTCGTCAGCATTCTGAAAAATATTCCCGCCGCAGATCACATCTGATGACGGGAATTTTTTTTATTCTGCCTGCTTGTTTTCAGTAACATTTTTTTCTGATTTCTGCGGTGTTCTGAATTCCTTTGCGAAAATGAAAAGTAAATAAAAGATCATAAGCAGAGCGTGAAGGGGGATATCGGACCAGCTTACCGTCTGATTTTCGAGTACTTCAGGACTGGCGTCACCTGCAATTACCGGAATCAGATTGTTGTTAAGGTAATGTATGACTACAGGAAGCCAGATGTTTTCAGTTTTCATATAAACAAAGCCGAAGAATATTGCGTATGCAATGCATGTTATGATCTGTGCGGTCTGCATCTGAAGACCGGTCTCCCTGCTGTAGTACATGAAACACAAAGGTGCGTGCCATAATCCCCAGATAACGCCGAGTATGATAATACCTTTTCTTAGTCCGAATTTCTGCTGCAGACGCGGCTGAAGAAAGTGTCTCCATCCGTATTCCTCGCCGAAGTACGGAAGCCATGCCAGAGGAAGAGAGATCACAGTCGAAACAAGCATGATGATACCCGTGACAGATTTTAAACCATTCAGGAACTCATTCATCTGTTCTCTGCCGTCATGATCGATCATTTCGCTTATTCCGAATTCAAGGAAAATCCTGCCTATATAAATTACCAGAAACAGTATCAGAAGAAGAATGCTAATTAGCATGTTTTTGAAACAGACTCCGGCGTTTTCCTTTCTGTACTTTGCCGACATGATAAACATGCAGAACACGGCTACTGAAAATGGCATCATAAGTACTGATGCAGCCAGATAAATGACTGAGTATTCGGTATCTCCTACGTTTATCGGCTTCAAAGGCACGAAAACACTGACGAGTGACAGCAAGATGAGTATAACCGTGAATATAAGTGTAAAGCTGTAGGCCATGACAGGGTAACGGCTTCCTGTTTTCTTTGATGTAAACAGATTTCCGAGTATTACACCGCAGGCCGGATACATCATCTGCGTTATTGTCAGCGTGTTCAGATCCATGTCATGCTGTATTCCGTAGTACATCGGGATAGCCATAAGAGCAGTAACTCCGAAGGCCACTGCAAAGAAAGTAATAAGTTTTATTTTTTCTGCTTTTTCCAAATTTAATCTCCTTTTCATTATGGAAACACTGATTTGTGAGAGGAGTGAAAGCGGGACTTCGCCCTGTGTTTCTGCGTTGATATAAAAATCAGCGCTTCCTGAAATAATCTGACATATCAATATTATACTACTGATTTTATTAAAAATCAAATATTATATTTTTATGTTCTGGTTGTAGCATTTCGTCGTTTGAATTATGAAAAAATATATATAATCTGTGGATTACTCTTGCAATAATCGTCAAAAAACTGTATAATAAAACTATGGAAATTATGAAACCTTACACTAAAGAGAAAGAATGATCGATGCCATGAAATATGATTACATTTATTCAGAAGCTGTAGAAATAATCACAGCCAAAAAAGATGACGGGACCAAATTCCTTTCGAAGGATACTCTGTGTGTTGCCGTTACTGAAGATGAAAAACTTTACAGTGCATTCAACACTATCAATATGGTTGACGGCAAGCCTGTTACAGGCAGTTCAGAAAAGGAAGTTATCAAGAAAATATCAGGCGGCAGCAGTAAAAGGATCGAAGCTATGATCACAATGAACTGCGTTGAGATGATTCCGGTTCTGCCTGAAAAAGAAGATATAGACGCGATCCTCAGTCTGGATAAATACAATGCAGCCACTTATGTAGTTTCACCTAATAATAAATATATCAGCCTTAAAGATCTCGGCGATTACGATCCGAACGGCGATAATTCATCCATTGAGATACTCAAGGTCGATATTACTGCAAAGAGAAGCGCCAAGGAAAAGCTTATGTCTTTTGTTCCGGATTTTGAAAAGGAAACAGATGAAGGCGGAACCAAAAGCGAAACAAAATATCTGTTCGCTATGCCGGGACATAATAACAACGACCAGATTAACGGCGCAGGACAGCCGCAGACTCCGGATGGAAACATGCAGGGACAGGTTCCTTTCTATACAATGGACGATGTGGTTCATCAGTACCGCCCTGTTGACGGACGTCACAGAGGCATGAATGCCAGCCAGATGAGCGTGAATAACCGCAGTCAGATGAGCGTTCAGTTTACGCAGAACGCAAGTCAGCAGATCCCTCCGGGCATGATGAACGGTCAGCAGAGCGTGATGCTCGGTCAGTACGGAGCACCGAACCAGCAGAATATGATGCCGCAGGGTTCAGTACAGGGCCAGTACGGCGGTATGCCGAATCAGCAGAACATGATGAACGGTCAGTATATGGGACAGGGAATGATGCCGAATCAGTATGGTATGCCGAATCAGCAGAACATGATGAACGGTCAGTATATGGGACAGGGAATGATGCCTGGCCAGTACGGACAGTACATGGGACAGGGAATGATGCCGAATCAGTATGGTATGCCGAATCAGCAGAACATGATGAACGGTCAGTACATGGGACAGGGAATGATGGCTGGTCAGTACGGACAGAACATGATGAACGGTCAGTACATGCAGCAGGGAATGATGCAGGGCCAGTACGGCCAGTACATGGGACAGGGAATGATGCCAGGTCAGTATGGTCAGAATATGATGAACGGTCAGTACATGCAGGGACAGGGCATGATGAACGGACAGTATATGCAGCAGCAGGAGGAGATGAATCCTCAGTACCTGCAGCAGAATGATATGAACGACGATAAAAATAACAAGTAGTTATAAAAATCAGAAACGACATCCGGAATACTTTATTCCGGATGCCGTTTTGTGTACAAGGAGAAATAAAAAATTGATCAGAGCAGTAATATTTGATATGGACGGTACGCTTATAGACACCGAAAAATATTATCAGGAATTCTGGCCTAAAGCGCTTGCTGAATTCGGCTATGAGATAACGAAAGAACAGACCCTTTCCATAAGAAGTCTCGGAAGGCCTTTTGCTCCTCAGAGATTCCGCGAGTGGTACGGCGAAGACTTTGACTATATAAAGGTCAGGGAAAAACGAAAGGAACTTATGAACCGTCGTCTTGCCGAGACGGGTATTGAACTTAAACCGGGTGCTGTCGGCATACTGAGCTTCCTTAAGGAAAACGGCATTGCCGCAGCTGTTGCCACTGCTTCTGATATGGCCCGTACAGAAAAATATCTCGATGAAGTCGGAATAAAGCACTATTTTACAAAGCTTATCAGTGCGACAATGGTTGAAAAAGGAAAGCCGGCTCCTGATATTTATCAGTATGCCTGTGCAGAGCTTGGACTTGCTCCTGAGGAGTGCATGGCAGTGGAAGATGCACCAAATGGTATAATTTCAGCCGGCAAAGCCGGCTGTAAAGTAGTTATGGTTCCTGATATGACCGGTCCGGACAGTGAGGTCGAACCGTATCTTTATGCCTGTGTCGAAAGGCTTGATGATATTATAGATCTTATCACCAGAGAAAACCGTCAGTGACAGCCTGCTCTTCCTCGTTCTGAGCTGATTCAGGGTTTTCAGACTGTTCGTTCTGAACTGTTTCGGGAGCTGCTTCCTGAATGTTCAGCCTATCCTCAGGAGTTTTGACCGGAGCGTTCTGTACATTTTCAGGATTTGTTACTGTATTGTTCTGCATAGTGCTCAGCTGCTTTTCAAGTTCAGGAGATCCCTCACGCATGAAACTCCATTCCGCATTCACAGCAGCTCCGTCGCTGTTCAGTACAGTTCCTTCAAGAATAAGTTTTCCGTCATTTTCAAGCCTTACCGATGCATCCTTTACTATATTGTTTTCCGTAAGGGAAGCGTACCACATTGAAGTGGTGGTCGTTCCGCCAAGGCAGAAACAAAGCGGGGAAGTGTCACTCTGAAGTGATCCTGTAAGCTGATATGAATCACCGCTTATAACAAGAGCGAGCTGACTGTTGTCACTGGCCTGAAAGTAGTTGTTTCCGGCAGAGAATCCGCCTGTTCTTATCCACTTTCCTTCAAGATCAGTGTACTGGTATTTTCCCTTTGGATCAGTGACCTTAAAAAAGCCTTTCAGTTCAGCGATAAGCTGCTTAAGCGATTCGCTGTCAGTATTCACAATATCACCTGCAGTGAGTACGCCTATGCTGCTCTGAGTGAGCTTGTATCCGTTTCTGAACATAAGATCTGATACAGCACGGGCATAACCTGCACGGTCAGATTCTCCGCTGCTGTTGTAGTATGCAGTATAGACGCTGCTGAATTTTTCATATAATCTTGAACGAAGCATCCTTTCTGTAAGGGTGCCGTTTTCATATATGTACTCTTTTTCACTTTCGCGTATGGTGTTCTGTTCTTCCTCTTTTACAGAACGCCATATGTAGTGCCTTTTTCCGTTTTCATCAGTACACATAAGCTTGTCTGTAACAGGGTAAAGCGAAGGATAGTCACTGTCCTTGTTCACTGTCTGTGCAAGACTGTCACGGCCTTCGGAAACTTCATATATTCTGAAACCCGGATCGGTCAGTATGAGTTCGCTTCTTCCGTTTCCGTCAAGGTCGCTTACAAAGATATATGAAGATTCGCCTTTTAGTTCAGGAATCTTTGAAGCGATAAGTTCAACCTGACGTTTTGAATCGTCGTCGAGACGTCCGAAAAAGTCTTCGGTATGTTCGTAAACTTTTTCATGAGGAACCGCTTCTTCGGATACCTCTTCGGAAACTTCATCATTACTGTTTCCGGCAGCTGCGTCAGTTACTGCAGGTGTGTTTTCTGCCTGGCCGCCGTTATCGCTGCATGAGGCAAGTGACAGAGCAATCAGAACTGAAACTGAGGCCAGTATAATATTAATCTTTTTCAATTTTTTCTCCCTCCGCATATCGTCCGGAACGGATATGCTTTTAAATCAGAGTGTTATAAAAAGCTATAGTTTCATATCGATATAAGATATACACATACAGAAAATTATAGCATATTCAGATACATCTTTCAAGAAAATATGTATCAATTTTTCGACGTATATTATGCCGAAAGTTGTACACTCTGACTGTAAATTGGATTAAAAATTCATAATTAAATCGTTTACACTATTGAAATTTCAACTTTTGTATGTTAAAATAAGAGTATAAGTTCAGACAGAGTTACAGTGTATTTATGTAACCGTTAAACGGAGGTAAAGTTAAATGAAAAAAATTAAATGCAGGCTTTTGTGCGTATGTGCGATCGTCTCAGTCATGATCTTTGCATACGTACTGCCATTGTTCGGCGTACAGACCGCTCCGGTTTACGTTTCAGCAGTTTCAACTGACTATCCGGTTCAGCTGATGAATATCGTATCGGCTGAAAATGACGGTATTGTACTCAGTGAAACCGGAACAGCAGACAGTTCTCCGCTTGCTGTGACCGAACTCGGAGGCAGTCTTTCATGTTCATGGCGTTTTGACTACGTCGGCACAGACCAGAACGGCGCATTTTTCAAGATCTGCAGTGCCGAATCAGGAAGGCTTATCACTCCTGACAAGTACAGCGTTCAGAACGGAAACGGTGTTATCGTATACGGCAGCGAATCGGAAAAGTGTCAGCACTGGTACGTGGTACCAGTAAACAAGGACCGTCTCGGAAACGGTTTTAACTACAAGATCGTAAACTACAACGACACATCACTTGCGCTTACACGTACATCTTCAGGTATCGCTCTTACAGGCTATACAGGCGATATCTCACAGCACTGGCTTTTAAACTGCGACGGCCTTCAGGGATTTGCAGGCTTCTGTTACAATGACAATACAGGCAAAGCCAAAGCAGCTGATATAGGCGGTCTCTTCGGAAAGACAGTTGAAGCTTCTTCATTTGATGAACTCAAGAAATATGCAACATCAGATGAGCCTCTTACTATCGTAATCACAAAAAATATTTCAGTTTCAAATCTTGATCTTAACGGTCAGAGATACATGTGCAAGGCTGGTCGTATCTACGTTCACAATAACAAAACTATCATCGGCAGCTACGGTGCACACAAGACATTCAACGTTCAGTTCTGTACTGCATCCAACAGCGGTACAGGCAATAATATCATTATAAAGAACCTTGAAATGGGCCACGACGCAGAATCAAACCATAATGACTCTATCGTATGCTATTTCGGTTCAGGTCAGAATATCTGGGTAGACCACGTAACATTTACCGGTCACAGCAATCACGGCAAAGCCCCTAAGACTGGACAGGTGGATGAAGACAAGTTCCTCGCATGCTGCTATGACGCAGACTACTGCACAGTTTCCGACTGCTCATTCGGTGAACATAAATACGGACTGATTCTCGGCTATCCTGATGATAATGCTTCCAACAAGCAGAAGTACGGCGGATTCCCTCGTATGTCCCTTATTTCAAACAACTTCAACGGATGTGAAACAAGAGGTCCGGGACTCATGAGATGGGGTTACTTCCACTCACTCAATAACTATGTAAATAAGTTCAGCATGGCATATACAGTAATTTCAGACTGCGATATCTATGCCGAGAACTGTGTATATGAAAACGGCGGAAATGTTATCTGTGACTGGGACAAGGTTTCATTAGTAGGCCACTACACAGAAACAGGTTCTTTATTTAACGGATGCAAGAGAACAAAGCAGGGCGGCGACAGCAACAGCACTGCTACAGGTACTTCATGGAAGCCGGGCAGCAATTACAGATACAAGGCACTCGCTGCAAATCAGGTAAAGGCTTACTGTCAGACATACAGTGCTGCTCAGTCACAGTCAGGAAACATGATGTACAACAGATATTCACAGAAAGGTATTCCGAGTGCAGGTTTCACACAGCAGCCGCAGGCTCCTTTTGCACAGCCGGTGACAGAACCTCCTGTTACAACAGTGGTTACAACTGAAGCTACAACCACAGAAGCTGTTACGACAACAGAGGCTGTTACCACAGTAGTAACAACCGTGACAACTCCTGAAGAAACTACTGTTCCTGTAACAACAGTTCCTGAACCTGTTATCACAAAGGGTGACATCAATGAAGACGGTTCAGTAAACAGTACAGATCTGATAATTCTTCAGAAAGAGATCCTCGGAATTGCAGACGACGGATACAAAGTAAACTTTACAGCAGCTGATGTAAATGACGACGGAAAGATCAATATAGTAGACTATATTCTTCTCAGATCAAAGCTTGCTGCATAAATAAAATACCGCCTGCCGGTTTCTTAATAGAATTCCGGCAGGCGGTATTTTTTTTGTTTATTTTCAGTCGAGATAATTTTCATTTGCTTCATCTGCAGGAACCCTGGCAGTAACAATGATGTCACGCTGATAGGTAGGAGAATATCCGGTGACTTCAGCGATGACGATGCCTTCGGATTTATCATATCTTGCTGAAACAAATGCATGAGGTTCAAATGTGCTTATGTCAGGAGTATCAGGATCTTCTGATGAAGCATAGTCACGCCAGTTCCAGCCGATCACCTGTTCGATTCCGAGCCTTTCGTCTTTCGTACGAATTCGGATCAAAGAAATAAAGCTTGTTTTCCTTGTCGGAGTAGCTCCAGAGATCTATACCGAAATTGCGCTTGTTTGATTCAGGATTATACTGTCTTACTGTACCGTAGTTTGAGCGAAGAGAATTGCACTCGTGGTTTTCTCTTCCCATAAAGCCGTGGTCGTAAAGAGTTTCAAGTTCTCGGTTCATCTGTATGAGTTCATCATCGCTGTAGAAACGTGAGGTGTCAAAACGAAGATGAATATAATTAAATCCGCAGTTCGGACAGGTCTCAATTGAAGACTGAGTGTACATTTCATAAATGCTGTCAGATACAAGTGATGAAATACCAGCCATTGAGCGGTAGTGGGATGCTATCATATCGCTGCAGTAACTCAGGTTGAGATCACTGCTGTTGTATCTTACAGCAGCGTAGTCGCCGTCTTCTGTCGGAACAAGAATGTAGTCAAGTGTGAAAAGTTCAGGTTCACCTTCAGGCAGGAAAGAAGGATTTCCGTGGTATTCCTTGTAGACAGCGCTTGTAATATCCTGGCTCCAGTCGGCGTCATTATAGAACATTTCAGAAATACTGTTTATCTTCGCCTGGGTTGTAAGCTCATAATTGAGTGTAACAGCATAGTCGAAGTAGATAGTGTTCTTGTCTTTCAGCAGATTACTGTAGCTTCCGGCAAGTTCTGTGCCGTACGGTTCGTAGTAGCCGTACTCAAGCATTACAGAAAGAAATCCGTTTCTGATGATTATATCAGCCATTATACCGCCTGCGTCAATAACGTTTTTCGAATGCGAGCGTGAAGCCTCATATGAATAGTCATCTTCACCGCGGTCAGATTTAAGCTTGTTTACTGCATCTTTGATGTCAGCATTGATCCTGTCTTCAAATTCCTTGTCTTCAAGGAAACATAGCTGATAGTATCCGTCTTTTACAGTAAAACAGCTTTCAAAGTCTGAAAGGGAGGAGTATTTTGCGTCCTCGGTTTCTTCAGGCCTTACTCTTACTGTACTTATATCGGGAAGTTTTATTTCCGGTTCGGTTACGGCCGGTTCGGTGATTTCAGGTGCTGTGGTTACAGGTGTATCTGTAACTGGGGAGCTGTAATCCTCAGGCTTTACATTGATATTCTGGTCAGAACGACATCCGCTGAATGATACCGAAGCTGTGATTAAAAGTGCCGAAGTCAGTATACTTGTCACGTGTTTTCTTGCAAAGCTCATATTTGCCTCTTTCATTGAAAAAAATAGTTGTGCTTTATGTGCATTAGTAATGCGTTAGTAATTTTTAAAACGTTTTCCATAAAGAAAATATCAAAATCAAATGCACATATATTAATTGTAACACAATATAAACATGTTTTCAAGAATTTTTTTACCATAAAAATAAAACTGCGGGAATTATTATGGATTCCCGCAGTCTATAAGCGTGGAAATACGGCGAAGCAGTATTTCAGACTTAATCAGTGTTTCATTGATACTGATCCGGTGTCAGACTACAGTATTTCAGTGTGAAAATGTACCTGAGATATGGCCGTATGAAATAATATTTCCGACCGCTCCGGATGAAGTTTTGTCAAGTGATTTTGCAAGAGTCGTAATTCCGGCGTTTTCGTCATCGAAATTTCCCTGCATAGATGAAACAGACTCCTTTAAAGCAAATACATATATCTCGTAGGTGTGTGTTCCTGACGGAGGATACGGACCTACATATTCAGTTCTCTTTGCCCATCCCTGCTTAAGATTTGTTTCTTTTATGCCGTTCGATTTCCAGTGCATCCAGTTTCCTGCGGATGTATCGATCATATATATTGCATAGCATGAAGCGCCGTCGGCAGCAGGCCATGAAAGTTCAGGAGAGGCATTTTTGCCTCTTGATGTATTTGAGATAACATCATCCCAGACACCGCCGTTGAGGTTCTTTGAAGTAACTTCAAATGCTGAGGCTGTTTTTATATCAAAAGGTTTAGCAGGAGAAACAACTGCGGTTGTAACGGCCTGAGTCGTTGCTGCTGAGGTCACTGCAGCAGTAGTGACCGGAGTGGTTACCGGAGCTTTTGTGGTCGTTTCAGATTTTACAGTTGTTACAGGTGCTGTAGTTACCGGTTTTGTTTCTGCTGTAGTTACAGGCTTTGTAACTGCTGTTGTTACCGCTGATGTAACTGCTGGTGTTTCCGGTTTTCCGGATACATTGTTATCGTGTTTTATTTTGTTTTCATTTGCGTATTTTTCTGCATATGATCCCTTAGGGCAGTGGATCGTCAGAGAATCCTTGCTGTGGTCGAAAGCACCTTTGTGTATTGAAGTGATGCTTGCCGGAAGAGTAACGTTTTTAAGAGTTTTACAGTATGCGAATGAACCGTACTCAAGAGTTTCACAGCCTTCACTGATATATACGTCAGTGAGTGATTCACAGTATTCAAAGGCATCCACGCCGATCGACTTTACACTGCCCGGAATGATAATGCTCTTAAGCTGTTTGCAGTACTGGAATGCTCTCGCACCGATCTCTGTTGTTCCTTCCGGGATGGTAAATTCGCTGAATTTTCCGTATTCATATGCTCCCGGCACTATCATCTTTGATCTGTCGGCAGGTACGTAAGTTACAGGTTTGAAATCATACGGAGTATCTGCCCATGATTCTGAGGCCTGCTTACTGTTTTTTGCAATTTTTTCGCTGTCAGTATTCTTTCCCTTTGCGCTTTCGGAAAGATGTATTTTAAGTTTCGGGCAGTTTGCAAAAATATTTAGCTGTCCTTCTGAAAGATCAGCAGAAAGCTTTATTGTAGAAGGAAGATTAACGTCTTTTAATGAAGGGCAGCTCCATGTAAGAGAGTCTCCTATATGTTCAACGCCTTCAGCAATATCAAGAAACTCCAGAGCATCACAGCTCCAGAAAGCACTGTCTCCAACCTTCTTTACTGTTCCCGGAATGTATACAGCTACTATATTCCTGTTGCTCCAGAAAGCACGTTCGGCGATCTCTGTTACTGTTTCAGGTATTTTTACGATTTCGTCCGTTCCGTTATATTTTAAAAGTACACCGTTCTTTATTTCAAAATCACTTGTTTCAGGTTTTGCTTCTGGAACGATCTTTGTTTTAAGATCGATGAAATCGATAATATTGATCTTTCCGTCACCGTTCATATCAAGTGAGGAGATATCAGTGTTAGCTGAGGCGCCTGTTAAATATTTCAGTGCTGAAAGAAGATCGGTGGAATTGACCTTTCCGTCACCGTTGATATCACCCTTTGTCTTTGCGGCAAATGTCTGATCCGGTACGGAAGAAACGGCTGCCGAAAGTAAACATGCTGATAAGATTGCTGCAGTTAATTTTTTCATTATAAAATGCTCCTATTCATAAATAATATTAAAATTATAGCACTGTGAACAGTCAATGTCAATTGAATTGGAGCGTTTTCAGAAGGTATGATAAAAGTAGTGACATTTGTCACTGTTACAGGAAAGTGTTGATTTATTAAAATTCAGATAAGGGACTGATTAGGTTTATTATAATATTATTATGCGAAGTTTACAAAAAGGTTAAAATATCGGCGACAATATTGATTAATATTCCATGCTGTGATATACTGAAAACATAAATTTTGAAATTATAGTAAACGAATAAATATTTTTGCGTTTACTGTAATTCTGACGTCATATTATAAGGAGAACAAACACTATGAAGTACACAAAGATCATTGCTGCCATAAGTGCTTTGCTTATGCTCACATCATGCACAGCAGGCGGCGCAGGGGGATCAGGGGACAATTCAGCTGTTCAGAATCAGAACGCCGCTGGTCAGAGTCAGACTGAAACATCAAAGGAAGAACCGGATTACAGTAACTTATGTATGCAGCGTGTGTCAATTCAGACGGTAAGCAAGGAAGAGAATGCAACGGATTTTGCGACCGAGACACTTTCAAGAGTAGTTGCGTTATCATATGGCTTAGAAGGTTCCGATGCTCCTCCGGAACCGTATTATGAAGCGTGTACGATATCACTTCGTGATCCGGACGGATCCGTTCTTCTTGACAGCGTTCCGGCAGATGTTAAGGTTCGCGGCAACTGGACTACAATGTATGACAAAAGACCTTTCAGAATCAAATTTAATGAAAAACAGACGATTAAAGGTCTTAATAATGACAATGCAATGAAGAACTGGGTGCTTCTTGCTGAATACAAAGATGCTTCAATGCTCAGAAACAAAACTGCACTTAGTATTTCCCGTGAAATACTTGAAAAAGACGGGCTTTATGCTTCTGATGCAAAACTTGTAGAGGTGGATCTGAACGGCGAGTATTTAGGTGTTTATCTGCTTGCTGAATTTCAGCAGATTAACAAGGACCGTGTAGATATTTTTGATGCACCTAAGGATTATACCGGTACAGACATTGGCTATTTCCTTGAATTTGACGGTAATTATGTATTTGAAGATGAAGCTGAACTGCAGACTTTCGATATTGATTATGAAAAAAATGCGAAACTCGAATCATTTAACGGCGATGAAAAGGGACGTATGATGACACCTTTGTCTAAATACTGGCCAAATCTGACTATTGGTATTACCATAAAAAATGATATTGTATCAAAAGAACAGCATGATTTTATCGAAGGTTTCGTAAAGAATACTTATAAGATAATGTATGAAGCTGCTTATCACAACAAAGCTTTTGAATTTAACGATGACTTTACTAAAATAACTGAAACTGATAAAATTACTCCGGAAGAGGCGGTAAGAAAAGTCGTTGACGTTGAATCACTTGCTGATATGTATGTTATCAGTGAGGTAACATGTGATGCTGATATTTACTGGTCAAGTTTCTTTATGGATGCGGACTTCAGTGCTGAAGGTGACAAAAAACTTCACTTTGAAGCTCCGTGGGATTTTGACTCTGCTATGGGTAACAAGGATCGTTGTGCAGACGGAACAGGTTTCTACGCTGCAAGTATAGTTCCTGATGTAAATTCTCCTGCGGTAGTTGATCCGAGTGATCCTGAACAGTACGAATTAATCAATCCATGGCTTGCAGTTCTTATGAATCAGTCATGGTATCGTGACATAATCAGAGAAAAGTGGACATCAGCCTATGACAGCGGCGTGTTCGACCGTGCTTTAAAACTTATAGAAAACGATAAGGTCGAGTATAAAACTGCATTTGAAAACAACTATAAAAAATGGAATAACCTCGGCAAAGGAACAGATTTTGCTCATGAACTTACCCAAAGAGCTCTTTCATGCAAAAATGAAGAGGAAGCAGCCGATTATCTTCACGAATGGCTCGAAAGCAGGGTTAAGTTCCTTAACGATTACTGGCACAAGTAAATTCTGAATCGGTTTATTCGGATTATTTCAGACTATAATAACAGCCCATCTGATTACGTGACAGATGGGCTGTTCGTATGTTTAGACATAATAAAAAAACGGTCTTCTGAAAAGAAAAACTTTTTCGGAAGACCGGTTGTATTTTTACGTCTTATATCTGTTGATATCAGCCCTTTGAAGGAATGTAAGGAATAATAGATCCTGCAAACTGAGCTATTGGCATTGTCTGGAGCCAGATGCGGCCAGGGCCTGTGAGCTTTGTGTTGAATAAGCCTTCACCGCCGAAGAGTGCATTGCCGATGCCCTTTACCTGATCGATGCTGATGGAAACTGTTGCGTCCATAGCTGCGAGGTATCCTGTATCTACGAGCATTGTTTCGCCCGGCTGAAGTGTGTACTGAACAACGCTTCCGTCTATTTCAATGAATAACTTGCCGTTTCCTGTGAACTTCTGAAGAATAAAACCTTCACCGCCGAAAAATCCGGCGCTGAGCTTCTTCTGGAAGAATGTTTCGAATACAACGCCGGTTTCAGATGCAAGGTAAGAACCCTTCTGGCCAACGATAGTATTGCCGTCTGAAATATCAAATTCGAGAATGTTTCCCGGACAGCTTGCACCGAAAGTGATCATGCCGTCTGTCTTTTCTGCAGTATAAGTATTGTGGAAAATTGACTCACCCGAAAGAGCACGTGTAAACATCTTACCGAGACCGCCTTCAGTGCTTGTCTGCATTTTCATGTTTTCCGTCATCCATACCATTGCGCCCTTCTGACAGTTCATTGATTCTCCTGCAGATAATTCGCAGGAAACTACCGGGAACGGTGCGCCTGTAATAGTGTAGTTCATAAATATACCTCCTGTTGTGTATAAAAATTATAATTAGAGTATAGTACAAATTAAACTATTTGTCAATAGTATTTTTAGAAAATAATATGCGTAATAACTGAACAGTGTACATGAATAAGAACTGCGGCACATTGACTTAAAGAGTACAATCTGTTATAATTTAATGAATCGGAAGATGCTTTTTAAGCTTCAGACCGACTGCATATTTATGAAGATCCGGTGCGATAATTCGTCCGGTCTTCAGAGGGGATAATTATAATGACTGATTTTCTTGTTAAAAGATTTGTAAAAGACTATGAAAAAACAGATGATATAAAAGTACGTGAGAAATACGGTATGCTCAGCAGTATTACCGGTATAGTCTGTAACATACTGCTGTTTGTTATAAAATACCTCGTGGGATTCCTCACTTCATCAATTGCCATCATATCAGATGCTTTCAACAACCTTTCCGACAGTGCAAGCTGTATAATTACCATGATCGGCTATAAAGCGGCAGCCAAACCGTCAGACAAGGATCATCCTTTCGGACACGGAAGAGTCGAATATCTTACTTCTCTTGTTATTTCTTTTATCATTCTTCTGGTTGGATTTGAACTTCTGAGAAATTCTTTTTTAAAGCTTTTTGATCCTGAAGAACTTAAGTTTACCTGGGGTGCGGTGTTATCGCTTGTGGCTTCCATCGGGGTCAAACTATGGATGTCTGTGTTTAACAGAAAACTTGGCACAAAGATCAATTCCTCAGTTATGCTCGCTACTTCTGAGGACAGCAGAAATGACGTTGTTTCTACTCTGGCTGCTCTTATCGGTCTTATATCCACATTGTTTACAAAGCTTCCTGTTGATGCAGTGATGGGTATTCTGGTTTCTCTGTTTATCATAAAAGGCGGTTACGGCATCGTTAAAGAGACTGTCGATCACCTTATCGGTAAACCGGCAGATCCGGCTTTGGTCAAAAAGATAAACGACATGCTCATGGAAAAGGAAAAAATAATCGGTGTGCACGATCTGATAGTGCATGACTATGGTCCGGGTAATATGCTCGCAAGCTGTCACGCGGAGGTAAGCAGCAAAGAAAACATTGTTATAATCCATGAACTTATCGATGCATGTGAGCGTGAAATTTTCGATGAGCTTGGAATAATCATGACTATCCATACTGATCCGGTCGATGTTGACAATGAACAGGTCAATGAACTGCGCTCACGTATGAATGTCACTGTAAAAAGCATTGACGAGCGCATGAGTATTCATGATTTCCGTATTACATCAGGCGAATGTGACATCAATATGATCTTTGACGTGGTTGTCCCGTTTGACCTTGCACTTACCAATGATGAGATAAAGAAAAAAATAGATTCAGTTTTTGAAGGAGACAATGTTAAATACCACACCGTTATAACCTTCGACAGAACCTATATTGAATCATAAAACAACCCCCGCAGTTCCGCTGATGAGACTGCGGGGGTATTTTTTTATGGAAACGCTGATTTATGAATAAATCAGCGTGGGGCTCCGGGGCGAAGCCCCGCAAATCCCACCTTCGGAAATCCGGCGAAGCCGGATTTCCGATTCGATCAGTGTTTCTTAATTTCCGGAAGTTATTTTTTTACGGTACTCTTCGGCTGCTTTTTCCTGCTTGTTGTTACCGAAACGGTAGTAGACCCTGTCTTTTATAGCGTCAGGAAGATACTGCTGTTTTACGTAGTGATTTACGTAATTGTGCGGATATTTATAACCGGTTGCGTTTCCGAGCTTTTCTGCTCCGGCATAATGTCCGTCCTTAAGATATGCAGGAATGTCGCCGTAATCACTGTGCCTTACATCGTTCAGGGCTTCGTCAATCGCACAGATGGCACTGTTTGACTTCGGTGAGGTACACATAAGTATAACAGCCTCGGCTAACGGTATACGTGCTTCCGGCATTCCGAGCTGCAGGGCGGAATCCACACAGGCTTTTACGATCGATATGGCAGCAGGATAGGCAAGTCCCACGTCTTCGGCGGCAATAACCAGAAGTCTTCGTGTCGCGGAAATAAGATCACCGGCTTCAAGCAGTCTTGCAAGATAGTGAAGTGCAGCATTTTCATCGGAACCTCTGATCGATTTCTGAAGAGCGGACAGAATATTGTAGTGCTGTGAACCGTCACGGTCGTAGTTCATATTGCTTCGCTGGGCTAAAAGCTTTACACTTTCGAGAGTGACAGTAATGCCTTTTTCATCAGCATCACCTGAAAGTACGCTCAGTTCTGCAGTGTTCATGGACTTTCTGACATCGCCGCCGCAGGAATAGGCGATGTGTTCGATAACACCGTCTTCGACAGTTATGGCATATCCGTTTTCTTCTTCAAGAACCCGGAATGCACGTTCAACAGCTTTGGCTATATCTTCAGCACTTACAGGTTTGAACTCGAAAACAGTAGAGCGGCTTATAACAGCGTTGAAGACAGCAAAGTACGGATTTTCAGTCGTTGAAGCAATAAGAGTTATCTGTCCGTTTTCGATATATTCGAGCAGACTCTGCTGCTGCTTTTTGTTCAGGTACTGTATCTCGTCAAGATAAAGAAGGACACCGTTGCATCCGTCAAAGGTGTTGGTCTCAGCAATTACCTGACGTATATCATCAGTTGAAGCTGATGTACCGTTGAGTTTGAAAAGTGACATGTTCGTGCTTTCAGCGATTATTCTTGCAACAGTTGTTTTGCCTGTACCGGAAGGACCGTAGAAGATCATGTTAGGTATACGTCCGCTGTCGATTATTCTGCGAAGCGGTTTGCCTTCGGAAAGAAGATGTTTCTGTCCGACAACATCTTCAAGTGTCTTTGGTCTTATTCTGTCTGCTAAAGGTGAAGCCATTGATCATTCCTCTTTGTCATATAAGGAAACCTGATTTAGTCCCATATCTGCGGAGCCCCCGCAATCTTCCTGTTAAATCAGTGTTTCCATAAAAATAATCAGGGACTTCATAGGTAAAGTCCCTGAATAAGTGATTTATTCGTAGTTAATGTGTGAATAATGATTATTCGTAGAGAGGGTACTTCTTGCAGATTGCGTTTACGCCTTCTCTGATCTTGTCTGCGTTGTTTTCAAAGTCTGTTGCAGCAAGGTAGATGAATTCAGCGATCTGTCTCATGTCGTCTTCCTTAAGACCACGTGTTGTAACTGCAGGTGTACCGATTCTTACGCCGCTTGTAACAAACGGGCTCTGTGGATCGTTTGGAACTGCGTTCTTGTTAACTGTGATGAATACTTCATCAAGTCTGTGTTCGAGTTCCTTACCTGTGATGTTGAATGACTGGAGATCAACGAGCATGAGGTGGTTGTCTGTACCGCCTGATACGAGGTTGAATCCCTTTTCCATAAGAGCATCAGCAAGAGCCTTTGCGTTCTTAACAACCTGCTGTTCATATTCCTTGAAGCTGTCCTTAAGAGCTTCACCGAAACATACTGCCTTACCAGCAATAACGTGCATGAGCGGACCGCCCTGAATACCAGGGAAGATAGACTTGTTGATCTTCTTTGCAAGTTCTTCGTTGTTAGTAAGGATAAGACCGCCTCTTGGTCCTCTGAGTGTCTTGTGTGTTGTTGTTGTAACGATATCTGCATACGGAACAGGTGACTGGTGACATCCAGCAGCTACGAGACCTGCGATGTGAGCCATGTCAACCATGAATAATGCGCCTACAGACTTTGCAATGTTTGAAATTCTTTCAAAGTCAATTGCTCTCGGGTAAGCTGAAGCACCTGCAACGATAAGCTTCGGCTTGTTTTCCTTAGCGAGCTTTTCAATCTCGTCGTAGTTGATTCTTCCGTCATCGCCGAGGCCGTAAGGAATGAAGTTGAAGTACTTACCTGAAAGGTTTACAGGTGAACCGTGTGTGAGGTGACCGCCGTGAGCAAGGCTCATACCGAGAACTGTGTCGCCTGGTTCGAGAACTGCAAAGTAAACAGCTGTGTTAGCCTGTGCACCTGAGTGAGCCTGAACGTTTGCATATTCAGCACCGAAAAGCTTCTTTGCTCTTTCGATTGCGATGTTTTCAACTATGTCAACGTATTCGCATCCGCCGTAGTAACGCTTTCCAGGGTAACCTTCAGCATACTTGTTTGTAAGAACTGAGCCCATAGCAGCCATTACTTCAGGTGAAACGATGTTTTCACTTGCGATAAGTTCAAGGTTTCTTCTCTGACGGCCGAGCTCCTTGTTCATAGCTTCTGCTACTTCCGGGTCGCTCTTTGCAACGAATCCGATTGAGTCCATTAAATTACTGTACATTATTACGATCTCCTTTTAAGAAAAATTAGATATTTCTATTATATACTATTAGCACTGAAAATTCAAGTAATGTATTTGACTTTTTTTAATTCGTGCATTTGTATTGAAATGAGTTAAAAAAAATGTTATAATAAAAAAGAGTTTTTTTATTCTGAAAGGGTGTTAATAATGTTTGTATCAGAAAATTTAAGTGTAAATGAAAAAGGCAATCTCGCGATAAACGGTCACGATACTGTTGATCTCGCTAAGAAGTACGGCACTCCTCTTTATGTAATGGATGAGGATATGATCAGAACTCACTGCCGTACATATATAGACAGCATAAATAGGTTCTACGACGGAAAGGGCATGGCTTGCTTTGCAAGCAAGGCTTTCTCATGCAAGGAGATCTACCGTGTTATGCAGCAGGAAGGCATGGGCATCGATGTCGTTTCCGCAGGAGAGATTTATACAGCATACAAGGCCTGCTTTGAT
>CADAPI010000025.1 GCA_902789705.1 uncultured Ruminococcus sp. | reverse complement strand
AAACGATACAACGTGATCATGCTCAACGATGATTTTACAACAATGGATTTTGTGGTTGCTGTACTGATCGATATCTTTCACAAAGATCAGCTGACTGCTGAGGCCCTGATGCTTGATGTGCATAAAAAAGGGAAAGCTGTAGTCGGAACATATTCATACGACATAGCTGTGACGAAGACACGTACAGCAATGCAGCGCGCACGTGATGAAGGGTTCCCTTTCAGGATGCTGGTAGAGGAGGCATAAAACAAATGGAATATTCTGAACGTCTTCTTACAGCGCTTATAAACGCTGCAGAATTTACAAAGAAGCAGAAACTAGAATTATGCACTCCGGAAACTGTTCTCTATTTTATCTGTGATGATGAACTGTTTGACAGTGCTTTCTCCGACTGCGGAGGAGATACTGACTTTCTCGAAGCTGATCTTTATGATTACATTGAAAATAATATAGACAGATACAGCAGCGAAACCAATACAGTACAGAATTCCCTTGCACTTGAATGCGCACTGGAAAACGCCGCAATAAGCGCTTCAAACAGCGGAAACCGTGAAATTGAGATAAAGCATTTTATCCACGGAATGTGGCAGATAGAGGATCTTTATGCCGTTTATTTCATTGAAAAGCAGGGTATAAAGGAAACTGATCTTTTATGTGCTATTGCTGAACTTGATGATGAAGAACAGCTGCCTGAAGATGTCATAATAAAAAAGCGGAACGACACTGATGACCATACATACTATAACGTCGAAGATGATGAAGAAGATGATGAGGACGACGATGAATTTATCACCGGAGCAGAATCTTCACGTAAAAGTCATCGCAGCACAGAAGGCTTTGTAACCTGCCTTAACGACAGTCTCGGCGATGTTAATCCGCTCATAGGACGAACCGAAGAACTTGAAAGGACAATGCAGATACTCTGCCGTCTTGACAAGAACAATGCCCTTCACATCGGCGATCCGGGTGTGGGAAAAACTGCTGTTATGTACGGTCTGGTAAAAAAGATCGTATCGGGCGATGTTCCGGAACCTTTGAAGAATGCACGCGTTTATTCCTTCGACATCGGGTCGATGCTTGCAGGTACGAAATACCGCGGTGATTTCGAGAAAAGGCTGAAAAAGGCACTTTCCGACATAAGCCGTGATGAAAACCCGGTGATCTACATTGACGAGATACACAATATCGCCGGTGCAGGTGCTACGGGTGAAGGTTCATTTGACGCTGCAAATCTGTTAAAACCGTATCTGACAGACGGAAAGATACGCTTTGTCGGCGCCACGACATACGAGGAACACAAAAAATATTTTGAAAAAAGCAAAAGCCTCATGAGACGTTTCCAGAATGTCGAAATAAAGGAACCATCCAAAGACGAATGCATAAAGATACTTGAAGGTCTTAAAAGCAGATACGAAAAGTTTCACGGTGTAAAATACGCTGATGACGTTATTCCGTATGCAGTCGAAATGAGTTCAAAATACATAAACGAACGTTTTCTCCCTGACAAGGCTATCGATCTTATCGATGAAGCCGGAGCATATCTTAAACTCGGTCTGGACAGAAATGAAAACAAAGATCAGGGTAATGATCCTCATTTATCATCTGTTACAGAAATGCTTTTAAAGGAAGCCGGTGCAGTACCGGTTGTAGACCGCGGAATAATAAACGCTGTACTTACTAAGATCTGCCGTATTCCTGTCGAGACCGTTGAAACGGAAGACATGGACGGAATTGCCGGACTTGAAGAGAAGCTTTCTGCCCTTATTTTCGGACAGAACGAAGCGATAAAACAGGTGGTCAACACAGTCAAGTTCTCGAAGGCAGGGCTCAACGATGAAAACAAACCGCTCGCAAGTCTTCTTTTCGTTGGTCCTACCGGTGTCGGCAAGACTGAGATCGCACGTCTGCTTGCACAGAAACTCGGACTTAAGCTCATCCGCTTTGACATGAGTGAATACGAGGAAAAGCACGCAGTTGCCAAGCTTATCGGCTCTCCTGCCGGATATGTGGGCTACGAGGAAGGCGGACTTCTCACTGAAGAAATAAGAAAAAATCCGTCTTCAGTCCTTCTTCTTGATGAGATAGAAAAGGCGCATCCGGACATCTACAACATTCTTCTGCAGATGATGGATCATGCAACACTGACAGACAATCAGGGACGAAAGGCTGATTTCCGCAATGTCATCATAATTATGACATCGAACGCAGGCGCCAGCCGCATCGGAAAAAGCGTTATCGGATTTGAAAGCAGAGACCGTGACAGCAGCGTTGTCATGGAGGAAGTAAAGCGTATTTTCCAGCCTGAATTCCGTAACCGCCTTGACCGCATCGTTGTATTCAACGGCATGGATGACAGCATGGCTGAAAAGATAATCGGCAAAAAGCTGGGCGAACTTGCCGACAAACTTGCCGTAAAGAACATAAAGCTTGAATACGACAAAGCCGCAGCAGATCTTATAAAGAAAAAAGGTATCTCATCAGAATACGGTGCCCGCGAGGCAGACCGTGTGATCAGAAACGAGATAAAACCGCTTTTCGTTGACGACATTCTGTTCGGAAAACTGAAAAACGGCGGAAAGGTAAACCTCTCCGCCGATGGGGATAAATTTGTTATTAATGTGGATCCGGGGATTGCGGATCTTAAAAAATAATAGTTTTCTCTGCTAAATAACAAACACGCCGCATCTCACCGGGGCTACCGGTTCTGAGATGTGGCGTTTTTGTTTTCAGTTAAATTTTTATGTTTGTAAAAATATCATAGGTCTCTTTGCATAGACCTATGAAATCTCACATCACTTAAAATAAAAAAATCTCCCTGAAAGCAGCATCAACATTTGCATGCCACCTCAGGGAGAGGAAAATCTTATTCAGTTTAATAGTTAGCTGCCTTCGGCAGCTGTTCGATAGTATCAGGCATCGCGATGCCTGATACCTTTTTTTTATCTGAAAAAATACTGTTACCTTGAAGAAGTTTTTTACACTGTATAGACAGAGAGGAAATTTCACATGATGAAAACTTTTCTGAAAATCAATTATGTGCAATAAAACGAAGGACTTATGTCCTTAAGACAAGGAGTGTATTTTTTATGAATATGAAAAGAATTATTGCAGCAGTGGTAACTGCAAGTATTATCGGCGGAGCAGCCGGCTCCGGAATGCAGATGATAAATGCTGAGGAACTTGGACCGCATTTTACTGTTCCGCATAAAGAACTGAAGTCATCAGGTTCATACGATAGTGTATCATGGACGATTGATGAAGAAGGTACGCTTACGATAAGCGGTACCGGATATCTCCCTAATAATTTTACAGGTCAGGATGTTTACGGACACTGGTTTACATGCATACCGGGTTCAGTAAAGAAGATAGTGATAGAAGAAGGTATAACAGAAATCGCTGATCATACCTTCGCCTCCTGTAACGTCGTTTCTGTCGATATAGCTTCAAGCGTAAAATATATAGATAACGGCGCATTTGAATACTGTACAGATCTTGAAACAGTGAATCTGCATGAAGGACTTGAAAGAATAGAAAACTATGCTTTTGAAAACTGCCGGAGTCTGGAATCGATAAAGTTACCTGAAAGCGTAACATATATCGGATCACGTGCTTTTGGTATCTGTAATCATCTTAAAGAAATCAGCTTTCCTGAAAGCCTTCCTGAATTTCCTGAAGGCATTACAGAATGTTACGAGAAAGATTCTTTTATATTTACTCCCTGGTACGAAGAATATCTGGAGAATAACCGATTTGTTATCTGGAATGGCGTAGTGTTAGACGGAAAACCAGTAAACGGTGTTCTTGAAATCCCTGATACAGCAACGGGAATCGCTGAAAGAGCATTTGCATACTACGGTGAAGAACTGACTACTGTTATTATCCCTGACGGAATAACTGTTATAGGAGAAACAGCTTTCCGTGGATGCGAATCTCTTACATCAGTAAGCATTGCCGGTACAGTAAAGGAAATAAAAGAAGATGCTTTTGCGTACTGTAAAACGCTTGAATCACTTACTATATCGGAAGGCGTTGAAAAGATAGGCAGATATGCATTCAACGGATGCCATAAACTTACTTCAGTCACAGTTCCTGCAAGTACGAACAGTATTGATGATAGGGCTTTCGGAGAATGCAGAAATCTTGAAACGGCTACAATACTTGATCCTGAGTGCGATATCTTTATGGATCAGTACACGATAACTGCGAATGTTATCCGTGGATATAAAGGCTCAACTGCAGAAAAATATGCAGAGACCTACGGATATAAATTTGAAGCAATTGATGAAGACGAAACTGCATATACCGGTTCAGATGAGATAACTGCTAAAGAGAATGTATCTGACTGTCTGAAAGGTGATACAACCGGAGACGGAATTGTTGACATTTCTGATATTACAATGCTTTCACTTTATCTTTTAGGTGATAACAGTTTAGACGAGAACCAGCAGAAAGCAGCTGATATCGACGATAACGATAAGGTCGATCTTGCTGATCTTGCAAGACTCATGCAGTATATTTCAAAGAAGATCGAGTCACTATAACCATTTCAGAATTCACCTCAGTCCGAGAAGAATTCATAATGAGCAGAACAAAAGATATATATATAAATAAATAAGGGTAACTGTTACGGTCATAATACCGTGCAGTTACCCTTTACTTATTATTGCTTATAAATCAGCTCTGCTCGTTCTGATCTGAATACGGAAGCGAAGTATTCCAGATATCGGATATATCTTCCGAAGATTCTTTAAGTTCTTCTTCAGTTCTTAATCTGATGATCGCATTATCATCTGCATCAGTGCTGTAGTAAAGACGATGATCCGGAGCCGGTACTTTATCATCACCGTTAAGATCTGTAACCGGCGTGGAAACACCAACCGTTTTGATTTCATTTCTTGACGAAATCATTTTTACAACTTCTTCCTTCGTCTCCAGGTATCTGTCATAGGAAATTTTGAAAGACTTTTTACATCCGTCGTTTATGTACTCAACTTCAGAAAGTTTTCCGTCAAGGAAAGTAAGATTAATATGTTCGTGCTTATAAAGCGGATCCATAAAACAGAACAAACGGTCACTCATAAGATCCGGAAGCTCTTCTTCAAAATTCTCATAGCTGTAAACTCCGTCTTTTATTTTCTCAATTGGCTGATTTGATTCACGATCCATATATGAAAAATAGTTGTATGCTTTCAGGAGTGCATCATTTTCAGATACTTCCGGATAATCAGGAAGTGATGCAGTTTCAGCATCTTCTGAAATCTTATCGGAAAAATCGTCCTTCCAGCTCTTTTCTCCTGATGCATATTCATCAAGTCCTTCTGTATAAGGGATAGCAAGATTCTGAGGAACTGCAGCCGGATATGCTCCTGTGATCTTACCTGAAAAATCAGTCAGATAAACCGATATAACCTCTCCGTTAGCAATATGTACCGACCAGCGGTAATTATTATAGCACATTTTACTATTTAGTCTGTTTAGAAGATTGGAAAAATTATCGTCTTCGACTCCGCTTACATATATTTTATCTTTGGTATAATCAGCCCTTTTAAATGCAGTTGGGATAAAATAAGATATATTTTCAAACATGAACCTTGCGTCATCGTTAAGTTCGGCGACACTGCGATAATACTTATGCCAGTCGCGTTCATACTGGCCGCCAAAATTTACATTTGATATACCTATCATGTCAAACGGAATGTCGATATCATCAGGAATACCAACAGGAAAAGCACCAGTTTTTTCGTTGTTTACAGCACACACCACATCAGCTTCATCGAATCCGGCATGCACGGCTTTCCATTTCATATCACGGTATCCGTACTTTTCAAGCAGAATCCGATTTACGTAATCAGCAAGCTCACTTTCGTCATCATATGTAAAGTAAGAACCGTAATCGGCGCCAGGGGATTTGCCATCCCTAATGGCATTTGTAACCACCTCGGAAACAGTTGCAGCCATACGGTTGAGTTTCTGAGAATCGTTGATATCCTTCTCGTAATCAGATGAACTCAGAACATGCTTATAATACGAATAATCTTCGTATATAGATTCCTTCATGGAAATAGTATCTAGTATGTTTACTACCCCGTCTTCATTTACATCCAGATTTTCAGATGCTTTATCTGAAGATTTTCCCGTCATGAAATCAAACATTCCGGAAAGATCAGCCGGTTTAAAATATTTTTTCGCCTTCTCAGTATCGGCAGCATATGCTGTGATGAAAACTGATGAAACGAAACTAACTGCAAGAACTGCGGAAATTACTTTCTTTATCATATATATTATCTCCTTTTCAAGCTTTGTGTTATTGGATACATTCTACCACAAACAATAAGCAAAGTCAAGGCAGCCTGTTGCTGAATATACACAAGTGTATGTCAAATATTTTTTGTCCGCTATTCCTCAAAACAAAAAATTCTCCCTGAAAGCAGAATCAACATTTGCATGCCGCCTCAGGGAGAGGAAAATCTTATTCAGTTTAATAGTGAGCTGCCTTCGGCAGCTGTTCGATAGTATCAGGCATCGCAATGCCTGATACCTTTTTTTTACCTTTTTTATTGATAACTCCGCCTCCTGCACTTGTCATCTATATTTTTTTATAGTACAATGGATAGTAGAACACCAAAAAGGAAGCGGGGCTGTAAATGATAACAATATATAAGAAGAAAACCATTCCTAAATCTATGGAACTAATATCTTTCAACGACATCTATTTCAATAAGTACACAGCCCAGATGCTGGATGAGAAAGCAAAAAACATTATTGAAATAATAGATAATTCCCAAATGGTGGACAGGTACACTATCAGATCAAGGTTTAATGATACAATATTGAACACTGATAAATTATCTACCGGATGTAAAACGGTATTGAACATCATATATAATCCAGATAAAGTTTTTGATATATGTGAATGCGGCGATAACGCACTCGATGTTATTTACTCCCTTGCAGAAGGAAATGTGTACTGCAGTTATCCGTTTATTTCATTCGACATGGATAAGGTATATGTTTCCGACAAGCACGGAACTAGAGAAATCAATTCTTATGAAGAATTAAAGGCATGGTGGACAAATGAAGATTAAACCTGTTATTTCCGACCACATTCAAACAACGCACACATCTTTTGAAGTTGATCTTCATATTGAAAACAATGTGACTTTTATATGCGGAGAATCAGGAACCGGAAAATCTGCACTGTTCTCCTTTCTGGAAGAATACTCAGCGGAAGATAAAAGAATAAGATGTTTTAATTTCCTTGATCATAATAAAGCGTATAAAAGTTCAATAAAACGCTCCAAAGGAAAACTGTTTGTGATCGATAACGCTGATGTTCTTCTGGATGATAATATGCGAAATTATATTGCATTTGACGGATTGAATCAGTACATTATTATTGGAAGAAATCCTACTGGTCTGTTGCTGGAGATGGATGAGATCTTTGAACTTGATAGTAAAAAAACAGATGGTAAAACTATTTTTACATTAAAGAAAACATTTTAGCTACTTAAAATTGTGAGCTGCCTTCGGCAGCTGTTCGATAGTATCAGGCATCGCAATGCCTGATACCTTTTGGCTGATTTTTAAATCAGCATAAAAAAAGGGTAACTGTTACGGTCATAACACCGTGCAGTTACCCTTTACATATTATTGCTTATAAATCAGCTCTGAACGTTCTGATCTGAATCCGGGATCGTAACAGTCCAGCCTCTGGATGTCTCTTCCGAAGATTCTTCAAGCTCTTCTTCAGTTCTTAATCTGATGACCGTATTGTCACCATCCGCATCAGTGCTGTAGTAAAGATGATGATCCGGATCAGGGACTTTAACCTTTTCTTCATCATCGTTCAGACCGATGACTTTAGTGGAAACTGTTCTGCTTCCCCCGCCGGATGTAGTTACTTTTACTGTTTCTTCTTCCTTCGCTTTCAGGTATCTTTCATAGGAAACTTTGAAAGGCTTGTCACATCCGTCGTTTATGTACTCAACTTCAGAAAGTTTGCCGTCAAGGAAAGTAAGATTAATGTGTTCGTGCTTATAAAGAGGATCCATGTAACGGAACATACGGTCATTCATAAGTTCAGGAAGTTCTTCTTCAAAATTATCATAGTTATAAACACCGTCTTCTATTTCCACGTCCGGATGATCGGATTCCATGTATGAGAAATAGTAGTATGCTTTTATAAGTGCATCATTTTCAGATATTTCCGGATAATCAGGCAGTGATGCAGTTTTCGGAAATTCTAAGATCTTAACCGAATAATCATCTTTCCAGTTCTTTTCTCCTGACGCATATTCATCAAGACCGTCAGCATACGGAATCACAAGATTCTGAGGAACTGCAGCCGGATATGCTCCTATTCTATTACATGAACGATCAGTCATATAAACCGATACGACCTTTCCGTCAGCAATATGTACCGACCACTTGGTATTATATTTACCCACAATTCCGGCAAGTTGGCAAATACGAAGAGAAAGATCATCATCCCAGGATCCGCTTACAATTCTGTCTCCGACAAGATCTTCTTCCTTTAATTTCCCACTCTCTAAATCTTTTGAGATCATATACGATGTAATCCCGCACATGATCTTTGCATCATTGTTAAGCTCGGTGATGCTACGGAAATATTTTTGCCAGTAGCTTTCAAATACTCCGTGACCCCCGAGCATGTATTCTTCTATCTTGTCAAACGGGATTTCCATATCATCAGGAATGGCATACGGATAAGCACCAGTCTTTTCGTTATTTACAGAACACACAGCAAAAGCGTCATAAGATCCATCGAGATATGCTTTCCATTTCATATCACGGTAGCCGTACTTTTCAAGCAGGATCCTGTTTACGGAATCTGCATACTCACTTTCGTCATCATAGGTAACATAAATGCTGTGCTCAACAGGCAGATCTGAATCTCCCTTAACGATATCTGTCACTACCTCAGAAACAGTTTCAGCCATACGGTTAAGTTTCTGGGAATCGTTGATATCCTTCTCGTAATCAGAAGAACTCTGAACATGCTTATAGTATGAATAATCTTCGTAGATTGATTTCTTCATGGAGATAGTATCGAGTATGTTCACTACCCCGTCTTCGTTTACATCCAGATTTTCAGATGCTTTATCCGCAGATTTTCCGGTCATGAAATCGAACATTCCGGAAAGATCGACAGGTTTGAAATATTTTTTTGCCTTCTCAGTATCGGCAGCATATGCTGTAATGAAAACTGATGAAACGATACTAACTGCAAGAACTGCAGATATAACTTTCTTTATCATAAATCTTATCCCCTTTTTGCGGTTTGTTTTATTGGATACATTTTACCACAAACACTGGGCAAAGTCAAGGAACCTGTCCATGATAGCGGCATATCCGATCGCCTAAATACGTGGGTTTGGATATGTCTGGTTTCTTTTTAAGAGAGTTTTTAACAAACACTTTCTCCGGAAAAATAAAAAAACTATTGACAAAACTGTTATCATTGATTATACTGTATATATACCGATATACACAGTATGTCAAAGGAGATTTTCATGAAAATAATTATAAAAAACAAATCAGAACTGCCTATCTATGAACAGATCGAGGAGCAAATGAAGACACAGATACTTGACGGGACCATAAAGGAAGACGAACAGCTTCCGTCTATCCGTCAGCTTGCCCGTGATCTGAAGATAAGCGTAATCACAACAACAAGAGCCTACAACGATCTTGCTGAGGAAGGTTTCATCATCTCGGTGGCCGGCAAGGGCTATTTCGTTTCTCCGAGAAACAACGAACTCCTGAAGGAGCGAATGCTGTTTGAAATGGAGGAAGGACTTGAAAAAGCCGTAACAAGCGGCAGAAATGCCGGACTTTCTGACGTGGAGATCATAGAGGCACTTAAGAAATTTATGGAGGGATGACAATGGAAAACATTCTTGAAATCAGTGGTCTTAACAAATCATACGGGGATTTTGCTCTGAAAGACATAAGCTTTTCCCTTCCAAAGGGCTACATAATGGGATTTGTCGGCCAGAACGGATCCGGCAAGACTACTACTATCCGCTCGATACTCAATATGGCGAAAACCGACAGCGGAAAGATATCTGTCTTCGGTCTGGACAGTGTAAATGACACTATCGAGATCAAACAGCGTACCGGCGTGGTTTTCGACAGCCTTTATCTTGCGGAACATCTTACTGCAAAACAGATAGAAAAGCAGTTAAAGCCGTTTTACAATGACTGGCAGAGCGATGAGTTCTTCAAGCGCCTTAAAAGCTTTGAGCTTCCGGACAACAAGAAGGTCGGCGAGTTTTCAAAGGGCATGAAGATGAAACTGATGATAGCCGTTGCCCTCTCCCACAAGGCTGAACTTATCATACTCGACGAACCAACAAGCGGACTTGATCCGGTGGCCCGTGATGAACTGCTGGACATTCTTTCGGAATACATCGAAGATGAAAACCGCGGTGTTCTGTTCTCCACACATATCACCGCAGACGTTGAAAGAATAGCCGACTTCGTAACTATTCTCCATAACGGAAAGGTGTGGTTTACCGGTGAGCTCAACACTCTCGCAGAAAGCTATGCTGTTTTAAAAGGCGCTGAAGAAGATATTCCGGAATCAGTGAAAGAAAAACTCATCGGCTTCCACGCCTACCGGAACGGATTTGAAGCATTAATAAAAACCGACGATCTGGCAGGACTTCCGGATTCCCTGGAATATGAAAAGGCTAACCTCGATGACATCCTGGTCTACATAGCAAAGGAGGATAAGAATGAAAGACATGCTGAAAATAATGCGGTTTGATTTCTTAACCGCCGCAGATACCGGATATTTTCCGGCAGTTTTCCTTGCTGCCCTGTCTGTATCAGGAGCATTTCTTTTCGGTCCGGGCTGTGCAGCCGCTCTGATACTGACGTCCATATGCTTTATACTACCGCTTACAAGCGTTGCTGAGAAATCTGAGTTTCATAAACTCTACGGAATTCTTCCGGTAAAAAGAAAAAACATAACCCGCGGACGGTTTCTGTATATATTCATGCTTCATTTCATACCGGAAATGATCGCACTTTTACTGTTAAAACCGGCTTTCACTCTGAAGGCGTACAGAATTCTCCCTAATCAGGGCAGTGCAAGTCTGCAGATGATTGAAAATGCTTTTTCATCAGAATTCCGCTCTCCGTGCATGATCATCTTCACCGTTTTTTCGATTTCATGTTTTGCTTTCCTCTACATGGAATTCACCGGACAGATCTTCGGACACGAAAATGATATTAAGAGCATCATGGTATTACTCCTGACCGTAACAGCAGTTGTTACGACCCTGACAGCACTCGGAAGTCATGACATAATACAGGTGGATTTCGAAAAGATCCGCAATATAAAGACACTTACCGCCGGCATCTCTCTGAACACACTGCTGTTTATGATCTGCCTGCTGCTCGGAGAAATAACTGCCGGAAAAGTATCGGCAAAAGAGATATGAGGAGGGATGATCATGGATCTTACTGTAATCAGAAAAATAATAAAATCAGACCTTACAAATATAAGAAGCGGTAAAAACTCGATGACTTCCCTTATAGTAATAACAGCCGTATTCTTTCTCGGAACCGGATTTCTTGTTTCACCGATAGCAGGTTTGTACGGACCGTTTCTGCTTGGAGTCTTCGTCGTACCCGCACTTTTTTCCAACGAGATAAAATATCACAGCGAAAAGCTCCCCTTTATTCTTCCGATACGGCGCAGTGATCTTGTAAACGCAAGATTTCTGTTTGCCGCAGGTACATATTTTATAGTCGGTCTTGTGGTCTATGTTCTTATGCTTTTATCAGAAAAAATAAAACTTTACACATTGATCCTCGGAGATGAAGACGCCGATTTTCTTAAAGTGATTTCAGAACGTCTCGGCTTTTCACCGCTGTTGTTTTTCAGCATGATATACAGCCTTGCTTTTGCCGTTGGATTATTATCTTTAGGAATGCAGCTCCGTGCCTATTTCAAAGATCCTGCAAGATTAAAAGCAGATCTGGATATGACATCAAATAAAAACTCTAAAAAAGAAAAAATTGCTGTAGTTATTATATTTTTCGGAATATTACTTTTTATACTCGTCGTAACAGGCATTATTCCGGTAACAACAGCTCTGGCTGTAATACTTCAGCTTTTTGCAAATCTTGCTCATGCCGGAAAAGGAGTTTTCCTTACCGTTTTTACACTATGCTTAGGATTTATGAGTCTGACTTTCAGTTACACATGCACAAGACTTGAGTATGAGGAAAAGGATCTGGGGTGATAAAATGAAAAATCTGTTTAAACGCATAACTGCCGCTTTGTGTGCAGCACTTATGCTTTCATTTCCTGTAAACATTTCAGCTGAAGAAATGCCGGAAAATGATATTACACTTCCGTCAGGCAAAACACTGAAAGAAGTGATCTCTACAATAGCCTCCGACTGTAAAACTACTGAAGAGATTCTGGGCTTTGCATCGGCCGAGATCAGTATATTCAAAGGTGACGAAGAACTGTACACCGGATATTACGGTGAAGTAGACAAAGAAAAGCATATCGCTGCCGATGAAACTTCCGTTTACGAATGGGGCAGCATTTCGAAAACACTCATCTGGGTAAGCGTTATGCAGCTTTATGAACAGGGGCGCATAGATCTTGACAAGGACATCCGTGAATATCTTCCAGATGGATTCTTTAAGAATCTCACATACGACGACCCGATCACAATGATGAACCTTATGAATCATAATGCGGGATGGCAGGAAACAACGAAAGCTATCCAGGTAAAAGACGAAAAGGATATAAAGCCGCTGGGAGATGCTCTTAAAGAAATCGAACCGGCGCAGGTTTTCCGTCCGGGAAAAGTTACCGCCTACTCAAACTACGGTGCTGCTGTGGCCGGATATGTGGTCGAATGCATAACGGGCGAAGATTTCTGCGACTACGTTCATGAGAATATTTTCGATGTACTCGGAATGGAACACACTTCACTGAATCCGAACCACAGCGACAACGCTTACGTTTTCGAAAAGCGAAAGGAAATGCACAGCTATTCAACTATGTTCTTTGAATCAGTTGACGAAGGAAACTGTCTTTACTACATTCCATGCTACCCTGCCGGAGCAGCAGCAGGAACTTTAGCTGACTTAAGGACCTATGCACAGGCATTTGTAAATGATGATGCGCCGCTTTTCAAAAATCCGGAAACTCAGAAGCTGATGTTTGAAGGAACAGCATTTTACGGTGATTCGGACATTCCGGAAAACTGTCACGGTTTCTGGCCGGAGGAACGTGAAGTGCGCGTTTACGGCCACGGTGGTTCAACACTTTTCGGAGATGCTGATATGAAATTTGATCCGGTATCAAAGATAGGATTTGTCGTTATGGTAAATCAGTACGGCGGCAACCTGGTAACTGAAAACGCACCGTCACTGGTCTTCGGACATTTTCCGAAAGACAAATATATTTCCAAAACAGATGATAAACTTGATATAAAAGGATATTATTTGATCTCACGCGGAGTTTTCAAAGGACTGATGAAATTCCAAAATACTCTGACAGCAATTTCTGCAGATGAACTTGGTGATACTAATTTAAGAAAACTGAATGACGGTCTGTATGTTATCGAGGTTGGTGAACACGGTCAGTTTTCTTCAGTCAGAAACTACGAAAACGGCGACTGGGGGCTGCTTATACAAAGTGAAGAACTGATACATACTGGCAGTTATCTTTTCGCACTGGCTCTCCTTGCTGCCTACGGACTTACCGCAGTCGCATCGTTTTACATGCTCCGTATCCGTTTCAAAGTTCGTAAACTCAAAAAACAGTCACTTACTTCAGGTGTTATAACTGCCGGAGAAACAGCGATACTTGTTTCAGTAATTCTTCTGCTTACAAGTTACGTGTACACATTGAAATTCCTGGGTGGTCTTCCGGAGGCAGCAATGACCGTCTTCGGCACCTGTCAGATCATATGCGCGACTGTATGTGTTGTTTCAGCAATCGCTGCGGTAAGATCCGCTTTAAAAGATAAAGATAAAATAAAGAAAACGGTCTGCATCATCAATACTGTCTGCAGTGTAATATGCGTTTCTGCGATAGTTTATTTTGAAATGTACCGTTTCTGGGGCTGCTGATAAAAGCCGCACTTACAGAGAAAAAATAAACTGTAGAACAAAAGATAAATAATACAAAAAGGGTAACAGTCTTTGCTTTTATCGCAATGACTATTACCCTTTTTTAAGGAAACACTGATTAAATCGGAAATCCGGCTTCGCCGGATTTCCGGAGGTGAGATTTGCGGGGCTTCGCCCCGGAGCCCCACGCTGATTTATGAATAAATCAGCGTTTCCTTAATTAATCAAAGCATAATTTTTAAAAGAAAGCGTCAGGTACGTCACCTGACTAACTCGTGAAAAAGTAACTCAGTTATACGCATAAGTCCCTGCAATGTGTCCATAGGAAATAACATTTCCGCCGCCGTTGTCAAGCGACTTTATCGTTTCAAAGAACTCCTGATTCATATTGTCAAATCTTACTTCAACAGTTTCTGCAGGTTTCTTCAGGGCGAAGACGTAGACTTCATAATTGTGGTCTCCGGTTCCGGCCGGCGGATACGGGCCTTTGTATTCTTCTGCAGGAGCCCAGCCTGTCGGAAGATCAGTTTCCTTGCTTACGGACTTCCAGTGAAGCCAGTTGTAGGCACTTGTATCTACCATGTAGATAACGTACTCTCCCGCACCTTCAACAGGTTCCCATGAAAGCTGCGGAGAAACATTGTTTCCTTTTTTCTTCAGGCTTCCGATATCGTCCTTCCACTTTCCGTCATCCCCAAGATCTGCGGATTTTACTTCAAACGAACTCAGGTTATCAATACTGAACTCTTCTGCCGCTTCAGTTAATTCTGCTGCAGTTTCTTCGGAAGATCCTTCATAAGCTTCTGTGACCTGCACGATCTCATTATTCTGTGTAGCAGCGTCATCTGTCTTTCCTGCAGTTCCGCACGAAACAACAACAAATGCGGTAAGAAGTGCTGATAATAATAATACTGTCTTTTTCATAAAACAATCTCCTTTATTTCAGTGATATGATATTATTATAGCATATACAGTTGATTAATGCAACAGAAAATATCTATAAAGCTATATATGGTAAACTAAAGAAACACTGATTAAAACGGAAATCCGGCTTCGCCGGATTTCCGGAGGTGGGATTTGCGGGGCTTCGCCCCGACCCCCACTCTGATTTATGAATAAATCAGCGTTTTCCTGAAAAGATTTTCAGAGCAAAAACAAGGTGTATTCTTTCAGAAGAACACACCTTGTTTTTTGTATTTACTCCGGTATCACATAGCACACAGCAAGATAAACTACGGTCGACAGCACTGCGAAAGTGCATGTAAGAACTCCGGCAGGGATCTTTGCAATATTGTATGCTTTCGGCTTTGATGTTTTGAGTTTGTCGAGCATGATACCTGCAAAAAGCATCTGCACCGGAACGGTAAGCACGATATATCTGAAATTGAGCGTACAGGTGAACGCATAATCGTAAGCCATCTTGTATAAGTAGATCACGTTTAAGAAATAGAAGGAACCGAAGAACAACTTATGTACCGGATCCATTTTGTTCTTTCTGAAAAACGAGATGATCATAGTTACAAAAGCGATGAGAGCCATAACCGCTGACAGCCAGAAGAAAACCTTTGCGGTCTTAATGATACCCGGCATGTTTTCGAAGTTTCCTTCGTTTATATATTCACTGAACAGAGAATTCTTCATTATTGCGATAAGCGGATTGTGCTCATTGTATCCGGCATAGCCGTCATCAGTCGTATACATCCACTGTTCAAATACTGAATTAAACTGTGAAAGTGAAAAATCGGTTATTCTTTCCTTAAACGGCATTCCAGAAATATTCTGTAAAAGTCCCTCCGGAAGTTCCTGAACGTAGAGAAGCGGAACGCCCCAGAACATATTTCTTATACCGTACCAGAGTCCGAGAGGAGCACAGATAACGATAAATACTACGAACTGACGAAGTATCGTTCTCCACTCGCTCTTAAGATTCTTATAAAGCACTATCGCAAATACGACCGCTGTCGACGGAGCAACAAGTGCCGCCGTAAGCTTGGTCATCATACCAAAGCCGATGCAAAAGGCAAGCTTTATTATTCCGCGGTATGAAGGTTTCTCATACCATTCAAGAAGTGCGACCAGCGACCCGGCCATAAGTGCTGCTGCAAGAGCGTCGTTGTTTATGCTTCCGGAATAAAAAGTAAGCTGCGGATGGAAAGATACAACTGCCAGCGGCACATAAAGTGCGGCTCCTTCCAGTTTAAAATGTCTGAATATCTTATAGGCAGATATAACGATGCACATCGAATAGAACAGCGGAAGCATCTGAACGCTCTCACGCGACTGATTGAGATCTATTCCGCAGATGTTGTTATTGAACCATATCCATACCGCACTGCAGAAATGGCTGAGCGGCGGATGACAGAACTGGAAGCGTACCCTTACATCGAAATCAGGCAGATGTCTTTCAGTGAGCAGATATGTGATATATCCCGCGTGTCCTTCGCCGCAGTCAAAGGTCTGCACATCATGCTGTCTTACAAGAACAGATGTGCCGAGCACGTAGTAAAGCTTCAGGAAAAATCCTGTGCCGAGTATAAAAAGCGAAAACATCTGTCTGCGGTTATTTTTCCAGTCTGAGGCAAACATCACAACAAGCGTCAGCACACATCCTCCGGCAAAATGCCAGACTCCTCTGTTTTCCGAGGCGGAATAGCGTTTTGCAAGAAACGGAACTGCGCATGCAATTAAAGCCATAATACCTAAAGCTGCGTATTTATTTATTTTACCTTTTTTGTAACCGCAAAAAAGAAGGGCTGCCGCAGATAACAGTACCAGAATGCACTCCGTCAGAAGTGCATTCTCCGGTATATTCTCCACTGCGCCCAGAAAAAACGGATGAATGAACAGACAGACTGCAAAAGCGCAGATGTAAGGATGTTTTGCGAGCAGTTTCACAAACCTGTCTGTAAAGCTGTAATTATCAGTCATAAACCTCTTCGTTTTCTTCTTCGTTTATTTCTTCTTCGTTTTCATTTTCTGAATCATCTTCTGGATCATCTGCATTTACTCTCAGGTAAGCTGCAGGATCCCTGCAGATATTCTTTTCGCGGACTTCAAAGTGAAGATGCGGTCCTGTTGAATCACCGGTCGAACCGATCTCACCGATAAGCTCCCCGCGCTTTATCTCAGTACCGTTCTTTGCGATTACCCTGCTCATATGAGCATAAAGCGTTGCGAATCCGTCACCGTGGTCTATCATAACAAAGTAGCCGTAACCGCCGGTGTTCCATCCTGCAGCAATGACTTTTCCGTCAGCCGCAGCGTAAATACCGGTACC
>CADAPI010000024.1 GCA_902789705.1 uncultured Ruminococcus sp. | reverse complement strand
CCGTCAATGAAGCAGGGCGGCAGAATAGATGACCAGAACTGCTTTGCTGTAATCGGTGCATCAATACTCGACAACTTCGGCTTAAAAATGCCGGAAGGAACGATCGGTGCCTCCGTTCTTGACAAAATCAGAAAGGAATGAATGCTATGTATAAAAAATTACAGTCATGCTTAAAAAGCATAAGAGAAAAAACGGATTTTGTTCCGGAAGTCGGACTTGTACTCGGTTCCGGTCTTGGCGACTATGCTGACAGCATAAAGCAGGTCGCATCGGTGGAGTATAAGGACATAGAAGGATTCCCCGTATCAACTGTAAAGGGGCACAAGGGAAGATTCGTTTTCGGATATGTCGGAGAAGTCCCTGTAGTGATCATGCAGGGCAGGGTGCACTACTACGAAGGCTATGCGATGACTGATGTTGTGCTTCCGGTAAGACTCATGGGAATGATGGGAGCGAAAAAGATCTTTCTTACAAATGCGGCAGGCGGTGTGAATGAGAATTTTCACGCAGGTGATTTCATGATAATCACTGATCATATTACCTCAGGTGTACCAAGCCCGCTTATCGGTCCGAATATCGAAGAACTCGGAACAAGATTCCCTGATATGAGTGAGGTCTACAGCCGCAGGATCATACAGGTGATAAAAAAATGCGCTGAGGAATGCGGTATAAAGATGCAGGAAGGCGTGTACGTACAGTTTACCGGACCGAATTACGAAACACCTGCTGAGGTGCGCCTTGCACGAATATGGGGCGGTGACGCAGTGGGAATGAGTACAGCATGTGAAGCGATGGCAGCAAAGCACATGGGACTGGAAGTGTGCGGAATTTCGTGTATTACCAACATGGCAGCCGGAATATCAAAAACACCGCTCAACCATAAGGAAGTCCAGGAAATTGCCGACCGTGTGTCAAAACAGTTTGCTGCACTTGTTACAAAAGTGATACTCAATATATAAAATCAATTTCTTTAGTCTTAAAAAAGGTAACTTCAAATGCAGTTTCAAATTCTTTTTTATAGATTGTTGAAAATACATCCTATTCCAAGAAATTTTCTGGAGTGTGGCTTCGCAAGGCGTTCCTTTAAAATGGTGGTGCCTTCGGCACAATCTTAAAAAGCAACTGTGCCTTACGCACAGCTGCTTTAGTCAAATAAATCCGAATAATTACAGCAAATTGTAAACAGCCTCTAATTGACGTTTTATTAATACGTTTGTTAGAGGCTGTTGATATTATGTAACCGCCAACCAAACCCAGCCCTTCCGCCAGACTGAGAAAGATGCTAAAATATAATCACAGAAAAAATCCGAAGGGAGCTGTGGCTATATTGACTACAAAAGGTAACATTAAGGAGAAAACCAAAGTATCGGGCTGTTTCAGATCAATTGAAGGGGCTAAAGAGTACCTGAAAATCATGTCATATGTTTCCACAGCAATCAAGCACGGCTTTACAGGTTTTGATGCGATTCGTCGTGCTGTTATAGGCAATTCTATGTCTATCTTTGCTCAGGGGCTCTGAATAGTTACAAATTAAGAAAATATTATTGATTAAATACCTGTATTGTAGTATAATAATTATAGTTTAACAAATGCAGACTATCGGATAAACTTTTTTACACTGTGATAAACGGGGGGAGACCATGAAATACCGCAGTATGATCATCATGTTACTGTTAACTGGGATACTTGCAGGCTGTGCTGAAAAAACACCTTCTGAAAACTCTGAACCGCCGGTGACCGCTGCACCGCATTCAGAGACAACCACTGCACGGACTACTGCAAGGACTACAACAACGATCACCACAACCGAAGCAGTAACTACTACTATTGCTCCTGATATGAAAATACCTGAGAGCAGTGATCAGTATACATATACTATACAGCATAATGGTCTGGATGAAGATGATGTTCTCATTATATTTGACAAGTCAGGCAATCAGGTCGGAAAACTGTTATATGAATACTGGATCGATGACAGAGAGGTAAATTTCGGCGATTACAACTTTGACGGCTATGATGACCTGTTTTTCGGAAGTTACAGAGGCGAATTCTGGGAATTTGACCCTGAGAAGAATTCCCTTGTCAGATCAGATGATCTTCAGCATTATGATTTCAATTATACTAATTTCAGTAATAAATCACACTATGAAATAGACTATGAAAAATCCCTGAGAATGTATGTATCGGATAAAGAAGAAAAAATCTGCGTACACGATAATAGTAATTTCGGACACCTTGAACTTGAAGAAAAGCTTGCGTTGACATACCCTTTTTATTACGAGAAAGTAAAGTGGCAGGGGGACTGCTGGCAGACACTGAAAAGGAACGAGACTGAGATAAAAAAAGACGGAACTATATATCTCAAAAGCTATGAAGCGGATGAAAATGGTGATCTGATACTGACAAAGCGCTATTATTTTGATACTGAAACACAGCGTTTTGTTGAGACTGATACTGATATAGAGTATGTATATCTGACCGAAGATTCCTTCATGTATATGAAAGGCAATAATATCATTCAGAGAGTAGAATTCGGAACAGAACTCGAAGCTGTAAAGAACGGAACAAGAAGCATAGAGTTCAATGATTATAATTTTGACGGTTATGATGATATAATGTGCAGATATTCCGCAGCAAGGGATGATCAGGGAAATTATACATTACGAAACAAGATCTATTACCTTTTTGATCCTGAAAAGAATGAGTATGTCATGAGTGATCAGCTGAACGGACTTGTAAGCGATCCGCTGATACCTGTTCATATATTTAATGATGAACTATACTTTACAGAGGAAAAAGATGATGTTAAGAACACATATTTTTATCGCTGGGAAAATGATATTCTGAAGATTTCCGGAAGAGAGGAGTCAATGGAGGATGGCACTGTTCAATGCTACGGCTATGACGAAGATGGAAATGAATATATAACAGAAAAAAGGCAGATGCCGGTGGCTGAAACGCCTACAGCTGTCAGTCAGGCACCTCTCGGAACGCAGCTTATCCAATATGTATATGATGAGGATGGTAATCTTGTTTATGAAGGTCAGAAATCGCTTTATGGTGATTGAATATTGCTCCACCAATTAACTCTTGAAGAATTATTGCTAAGGACTGGCAGTGAAAGACAAGGAAGAAAGTTGAAGGAATGCTGACGCATTGCAAGACTTTCTGACGCAGTATTTCTCTGTCAGGACAAGCAAGAAAATTCAAGAGTAAGTTGGGGGAGCAATAATAAAATAAATTGCAGAGGGCGCTGTCTGAGCGCCCTTTTCAGCTAATATCGGAAATAATTTCTGCTTCTGAAAAATTTTCGGAAAAAGTGAGTAGTTTTTTATGATTACATCGTCTAATAAGTGAAAGCTCTGAAAGAAGCTTTCGGAAAGTAACCGCCAATCATTCACAGCATACAAAAAATTAGGACTGCAAAGAATGCAGTCCTCTTTTTTCAATATGTGGCTGGGTTTGGTTGGCGGTTACGATATTATTCTTAATGAAGAAGATATTTTATGATAAGAATAAAGAAGCCACACCCGATATTGCACTGGGTGTGGCTTATGAAATCCACTGTAGTTCATTTTTGTAATACTTTTGTGGCTCGCTTACCCTTGCGAGAGTGGAGTTTTATTAATTATTCGGTATCTTGCGTCTTGATCTTGTGAGTGTTCTGCTTTCAACTTCGCAGTCCTCAGATCCGGTGAGAGGAGTTTCTGACCATTCTGACCATTCACCCCAGTCTGAAACGATCTCCTTCTCAAAGTGGTAGATAGTTTCGAGAAGATTTCGTCTCTTGTAAACATACCATTCTGTCTCGGCTGAGCCGAACTTCATTGCGTATGACTTGCCGTCAAGTACATGTGCGCTGAAGAATATGTTGCTTATCATAGGATCACCGGCAGGAGTGGTGTTCATGTTGTCGGTAACGAGTTTCCAGTTCTTAACGTCCGGTTTGATGTTCTGTTCTGAGATGATCTCTTCGTACATCCACTTTACTCCTGAAAGATTTGTGTTGAAGAAGTTGGCCACGTCAGGGCTTGAGAATGACATTCCATTCATGTTTGCCGGATTGAACCATCCTGCATACTTGAAACCGCTGGCTACACGTACTATTTCACATGTAGGTCCCGGAGGGATAGCCTCTGCTGTGTAGTACTTGTCGGTCTCCCATTCCGAGAATTTCTGGTCAGTGCCTGTAAGTGTGTATCCTTCGTATTCGCTGGAATCAGTTGTATCACGCTTGTCAGTTGTGCGGGTTCTGTTTCTTTTTCTGTATTCTGTCTTTGTTTCAATAATGAAATTGTTAGGCGATACAGGCATCGGGTTTTCTTCCCATTCAGACCATGTACCTGCGCTTACTGAAAGCTTTACTGCTGTTCCCGGAAGAACTTCAGTATCGGCAGGAATACTCTGTGCTACGATAAATCCGAAATCTTTGTCGCTGTCAACGTATTCAATCTCAGGTACAAGACCTTTGAATCTGATCATCTGTTCAGCTGATTTTCTTTCCTGACCAACATAGTTGATAACTTTTTCCTTTACCGGTTCCGGTTCAGGCTCCGGTTCTGCAGGTTTTACAGCTTCAGGTTCCGGCTGTTTTACTGCTTCTGCAGCAGCTTCATTCTGTACAGGCTTTTCAGCTTCAGCTGCCGGCTGTTCCGGTTTATCGGAAACAGTTTTTTTGTGAGCTGTAAAGTCAAGGATAGAATCAACTGATTCATCAATGGCTTTCCTTGCTTCTTCCTTTCTCTGCTTTTCGCGGAGTTCATCTTCTGACGAAACGTTTTCTTCAGGAGAAGCCGGTTTTACCTCAGGAACAGTAAAATCGTATGCGGAGAATTTGTTTCCGTCATTTTTCCTGTCGGAACTCTTGGTGTATTCCATGTATGTGATCGGATTTGCGTTCGAATCGTCCGACACATTTCTCATGGTCACGTTGTTTCTTGAAATGTTTATTGTAGGGTCAAGTCCCTTGTTTCTGCTTTCATCCGGAGTATCGGAATGAGTATTTTCCGGAGCCTTTGTTTCCTTTTCAGGTTCAGCACCGAAAGGCTGTGAAGTCTGTTCAATAAGAAGTGAAAGCTTCTCGTTGAAAGATGAAACGGAAACAGGCTTTGCATCAAGCGGATCAGCTCCGAGCGGTTCATATGCGCCGCCGCCGTTGGTATTTGCCGTGTTGTTCATCTTGTAAGGATCGAACATTGACAGTGATGAAGGATCGAATGATGCGATAGGTGATGTGCTCTTCGGAGCCGCAGGCTGCTGTTCTGCTGCCGGCTTTTCAGGTACCGGCGGAACTACAGGCGGTATCGGAGAAGGCGAAACTGAAAAAGCGGAAGGGTTATCCGGAATGATCGGAGGTTCAACTGTAACGATTTTCTTTTCAGGTCCTTCGCCTGGTTTGCTGAGTGTAAAGTCACTCGGCTGGAATGAGTTGAACGGCGGAGGAGCAACAGTGGTCTGGTTACCTGCTGGTACCGGATTTACAGTGTTCTCTTTAGGCATCCCGAAAGGAGGAACGTAATCAGGATTTGACTGTGCCTGATTCAGAGCATTTTCCTTTACCATTCTTTCAAAAGGTGAGCCGAAATCCAGTGTTTCCGGATGTGCCGGAGCAGGGGGAGTCGGCGTGAAATCACTTATTCTTTCCGGGTTTGTGTTTACTGATATATTATCTCTCGGTTCCGGTGATGTGAATGTTTTTTCGCCGGTTTTAAGATTTGCACCACAGTAACCGCAGAAGTTCATTTTCTTTTTTTCTTTTATAATCTCGCCGCAGTTTGGACATTTCATATAAAACGACCTCCGTTTTCTATATTAATCTATGTATAATTTTATCATATTTTAGTGAGTATTTCAACTGAATTAAGTTGATTGCTGTTAAAAAATATCTAATATTTTTTGTGCATTTCATATAAAATAGTTCAGCTTTTTTCATTTACAAGTAGCAATTAAATTTAAAAGTATATCATTGTAAGTACTTAAATAACTAAGTAAACACTGATTAAATCGGAAATCCGGCGAAGCCGGATTTCCGGAGGTGGGATTTGAGGGGCTTCGCCCCGGAGCCCCACGCTGATTTATGAATAAATCAGCGTTTCCCTAAAAAAAACGGTATTCTCTTTTATGCAGGGAATACCGTTATTTGTTGTATGTCTATTTTCAGTAAACGTGATGACCGTTTCCGGTGATCACTGCGATTCTATCCGAGAAATACGTTGAGGAATCCCATAAGGAATCCGAGAAGACCGCCGAGTGCGACAAGCGCGTTGAGTTCCTTGCGGGCGATGTCCATAATGAGCTTTTCAAGTTCAGGAAGTTCAAACTCATTTATTTTCTGCTCAACTATGCCGCTTATATTGAATCCCTTAAGCAATGTGGTGAGATATTTTCCGATGAATCCGCAGTACAGTGACCAGAGCTTTTCCTCGTAGTCAGGAAATTTCTCCTTAAGGTAATTTACCGATTCGCCGACCGGTTTGTCCTTGAGCTTTTCATACTCTTTATCAATGAGACCGGAGATAAGCGCAGGGGCTTTTTCGTTTATAAGGTCATTTATTTTTTTTATAAGTGATTCACGGGCAGAACTGATCGCCTTCGGAGCAAAACCGGAGATAAGAGGGTTTGAGTTGTTTGCAAGTTCTTCCTCGGCAAAGTCAAGCAGCGTGGAAGCGACATTCATGTCGATCATTTTCTTTGCAATGCTGGAACCTGCAGTATCTTTAAGTGATTTTTCCTTTTCGTCGACAACGGTCATGAATCCTTTTGAATCAAGAAGCTCCGAAAGAGTATCAGTGTTTTCTGACAGTGAATCTATCTTCTGGTTAAGAGCTGTTGTGATCTTTGCTTTTATATCATCTGAAAGCAGAGTCTTTTTTCCTTAGGAATAAGACCAGGGGTGAACGGCATTTTAAGTTTTCCTATGTACACCGCCTTCCACGGCCTGAAAAGCATTCTTATCGCGATGCCGTTTGTTACTGTTCCTATTGCTGCACCGATCAGCGGTGCGGTTATAAGTTCGTAGTTCATTCTGTTTCCATCTTTCTTTCAAAAAAATACTATTACTCCGTCAGATAATTGTGGCGGAGTAATAGGGTAAATATTTATTTATCTGTGTGTTATGTTGCTTACAGTGCTCTGGATAGTGTTTGAGATATCATCGATAGAAGATACACACTTGTCAATTGTGTAACCAGACTCGGAGTTCTTTGTAACGAACTTGTCGAGGTTTACGATGATCTTTCTGATAAGTTCCAGAGTTCCTGAAATTTCTGAAATGGTTTCTCTTGAAACGCCCTTAGGATTGTTGCAGGCATCGATCATCTGGGTAATTACCTTGTTGATGGTCTTTGCTGCTTCAGCTGTTTTGTCATTGTTTGAGTAGATCGAAACAGCTTCTTTTCTGATAACAGCGACCTGATCGTTGAGTGACGGCATGTTCTCTCTTATGATCTTTTCGACTGCATCGAGGGTGTTTCTGATCTCGGCAACAGCAGCTGAGTCGTTTCCGCCGATGTTTCTTGAATAGTAAACACAGTTTTCCTTAATGTTTGTACCGTGGAAAACAGCGATAGCCATTTCCTTACATGTTTTGCATCCGCAGGCCTGACAGTTGATGTTTCTGTCTGCGTCTGTGAATTTGAACATTGAATTGTAAATGTTGTTGAGATCAGGAAGTGTAGGAGTGCGGAAGTTGTTTCTCTGCGGCTCGTATTTTCTGAGAAATGTGTCAAGCTTGAGTTCACGGTCAAATTCCTTGAACAGCTTGTCGCCCTTGTTGAGGTTGAAAATACCGTTCTGTCTCTTGACTGCGTCTTTTCTTGTTACATCCATTACTCTTGAAATAACTGCAGGAGCCGGAGCTTCGCCGTTTATTTCTATTCCTATACCGCCGTTGCAGCCTTCGTCGCAGCTGAGCACTTCGAATACGTCAGGAATGTAATCCTTGGCAGCAAGTGCATTGTATTTGTTGAGCTGTGAATATGTCTTAGAGATACCGTCACAGTTTGAAATGTTCATTTCAGGCTGATACTCATGAAGGTTTTCCTTGAGTCCCTTCGGCTTGCAGTAGAGAGCACCCATAAGTCCCTGCCTGTGAGTGAATTCAAAGCTGAATCCCTGGCCTGTGCTTGAGAATGTGATCTGACGCTTTGCGAAGTATTCCTTCATTCTCTTGAAGGTAACATTGTACTGAATAAGTTTTGTTGATTCGAATTCAGCCTTGCGTCCAGGACACGGTCCGAGGTAAGCGAATTCAGAAGTGTCTTTAAGTTTGAATTTGGCGTAGAGTGCCATGCAGATCGCAGGACTGTACACCGGTGAAAGTTTTTCGAGAAGTGAGTGATCGTGTTTTTCAGCATAGCTAACTACTGAGGAACATGAGGATGAAATGTATTTCTTGGCTTTTCCGGTGCTTACTGAACGGAGCTGTGCCCACGTTGCTATGTCAGCGCCGAATGATACGTCATAGATCTTTCTTATACCCTGAATGTAGAACCATTTGAGAACATCCTGCCAGACATCAGGAAAAGCTACTCTGATAGAAGGATCGACAAGAAGGGATACCTTTCCCTTTTTACTGTACATGTCTTCGATAAAGTCTTCATAGTCATCTTCATAATATCTTGCATCGTGAGGGCAGTGCCTGATACATTCGCCGCAGCTGATGCAGTTGGCGGAATTGATACCGACGTAGTTTTTGCCTTCCGGAGTTGTACTTGGAACACAAGCTTCTGGTGCAGGACAAATTCTGATACAAGCATTGCACGAGATACATTTTTGCGGATTCACTTTGATAATTTCCATATTATGTACACCAGACTGTAAAAGAACAGCCCATCCTCCTTACAAATTTAGTGATTTTCTTTGCTTATTTGCCTTGTTGCTATTTGGTCTACGTGACATATACGTAACAATCAGAAAAATGTGATTTATGCGAAATGCCGAAAACGTAACAACAAATATCCCTTTTGATATATATTTATTTTATCACAAGTATATTAAAATGTCAATCAAAAATGAACTTTTCTGAACAAAATCTGAAAAATCAATTTACGACTGGAAAAAACAAGATTTTTGTGGTATAATATAAAGTACGTTTTTTGAAACCTATTTTTATGTAAGGAGTTTTTCACATGGGCATGAATTTCAGCCGCAAACTTCCGATCCCGAAGGAGATCAAGGAACAGTTTCCGATCGACCAGAAGATCGTTAGTGTCAAGGAAAAGAAAGATAAGGAATTAAGGGATATTTTCACCGGAGCATCTGATAAATTCGTTCTTATAATCGGACCATGCTCTGCTGACAATGAGGATTCTGTTATCGATTATGTTACTAGACTCGCAAAGATCCAGGAGCAGGTCAAGGACAAGATCATGATAGTTCCGAGAATCTACACAAACAAACCGAGAACAACTGGCGAGGGCTATATGGGAATGGTCCATCAGCCTGATCCTGAAAAGAAGGAAGACCTTATCGGCGGTATAATTTCAGTAAGAAAGCTCCATGCAAGAGCCGTAAATGAATCAGGACTTATCTGTGCGGACGAAATGCTCTATCCGGAAAACGGCAGATACCTTGACGACATTCTCGGCTACTGCGCGATCGGTGCGCGTTCAGTTGAAGACCAGCAGCACAGACTTGTTGCCAGCGGACTTACTATCCCGGTAGGAATGAAGAACCCTACAAGCGGTGATATTTCAGTAATGCTCAACTCCATCAAGGCTGCTCAGGTTCCTCATACATTCATCTACAGAGGCTGGGACGTAACAACAACAGGCAACGACACAGCTCATGCCATCCTCAGAGGATATGTTGACAGCGACGGAAAGTCACACGCCAACTACCACTACGAAGATATGATCCAGCTTTTCGATATGTACCAGCAGAGAAATCTTCTCAACCCTGCTCTTATCGTAGATACAAACCACGCAAATTCAGGAAAGAAGCCTCTTGAACAGATACGTATAGCCAAGGAGATACTCCACAGCTGCAGACATTCCGATGACATAAAGAGCATGGTGAAGGGTCTCATGATCGAAAGCTATATTGAAGACGGTGCCCAGAAGATAGGTGAGGGCGTTTACGGAAAGTCCATCACAGACCCGTGCCTCGGCTGGGAAAAGTCTGAAAGACTCATCCTCGACCTTGCAGATCTTCTTTGATCTTAAAGGTTGTTTAATTCGGGATCACTGAAAACACAGTTCAGTGATCCTTTACTTGTGTAGAAGAGGTGCGGAATTTAATGATATCTTTTCTTAGGAAAGAACCTGTTCTTTCTGCGGCAGCTGCAGGTGCGGTCCTGTCTGCCTTTTTTGTTCATCCTTCGGCCGATTATCTGGGGTACATAAACTTTTCGGTGCTTATTCTTCTTTTCTGCCTCATGATGGTCGTGGCAGGGCTTATGGAAACAAAGCTTTTTGACGTAATCTCGGCGGCTATATTAAAAAGCTCCGACAGCTCAAGAACAGTTGCCATGCTTCTGGTAAACATAACGTTTTTCAGTGCTATGCTCATTACCAATGACGTAGCCCTTATCACGCTTGTTCCTTTTACAGTGGGACTCTATAACGGTGCCGGCAGGAAATGCCTTATTCCGCTTGTGGTTATGGAGACAGTGGCGGCCAATCTCGGAAGCATGATAATGCCTTTCGGAAATCCGCAGAACCTGTACATCTACGCACAGTTCAGCATGAAGATGAGCGAGTTTTCAGAAGCGGTCATTCCTTACGGACTTGTGAGCCTTGCTCTTGTGAACATAGTGACATTTTTCCTTATAAAGGACATGAAGCTTACCGCGGACCGTACAGGTACAGCGAAGATAAGCAGCAAAAGAAACTTTATCATTTACACGGTTCTGTTTGCAGTATGCGTGCTTACGGTGTTAAGAATTTTAAACTGTTATGTCTGTCTTGCCGTAGTAGCTGCAGTATGCGCATTTACAGATCATAAGCTTTTTGCGAAGGTGGATTATTTTCTGCTTCTTACCTTTGTGGCGTTTTTCATCTTTGTCGGAAACCTCACAAAGATAGATGTTATAAGCAGTTCTCTTTCGTCAGTCGTGGCCGGACATGAATTCATCGCCGGTGTACTGGCAAGTCAGGTAATAAGCAATGTTCCGGCAGCTGTAATGCTTTCAGGCTTTACAGAGAATGCAGGGGCGCTTCTTCTCGGTGTTGATCTCGGAGGACTTGGTACCCTTGTTGCATCGCTCGCAAGCGTTATTTCATGGAAACAGTATTCAAAGGCCGAAGGCGCCGACATGAAGAAATACATGGCGGTTTTCTCGGCGGTGAATTTTGCGCTTCTTGCCGGACTTGCAGCTGTTTACTTTACGGTACAGACGATAAGATAACCTTCCGGTGAAAGCCGGATATGCATACGCACTCTGCCGTATGCAGTACAATGAAAATCAGGTGAACTTAATGAAACAGGTTCACTGTAAAAGAAACGGAGGAAAATTATGATGGAAACAGTTAAGGAACGTTCTGAAGTATCAGAAGAATTCAAGTGGGCAGTTACCGATATCTACAAAAACGATGACTGCTGGAACGTTGATTACAACGCAGTAAAGGCTATGACTGAAAAGCTTGCTTCATTCAGGGGCAGACTTTCTGAATCAGCTGAAACAATGCTTGAGTATTTTAAGCTCAACGATGATCTTGGTATTAAGCTCGACAGCCTTGTAAACTACGCTCACCGCAGAAGAGACGAGGACAACAGGAATTCAGTTTACCAGGAAATGTGCGGCAGACTTTCAGCACTTATCTCAGACATTGCTGAAGCAGGTGCCTTTGAAGTACCGGAGATCCTTTCAATAGACGAGAACGTGCTTGAAGGATTCTTTGAGAAAAACAAGGATCTTGGCCTTTACCGTCTTTACATAAGCCGTCTTCAGAAGAGAAAGGAACACACTCTTTCCGAAGCTGAGGAAAGGATCATGGCTCTTGCCGGACAGATGCAGGAAGCACCGGATACTATCTATTCAGTATTCTCTGATGCTGAGCTCGATTTTGAAGATGCCACTGACTCAAAGGGTGAAAAGCATCAGGTGACACACGGAACATATATCCCGCTTGTAAAGAGTTCTGACAGAGTTCTCAGGGAATCAGCTTTCCATTCAATGTATGCAAGCTACGACAAGTACAAGAACACTATTGCATCAATGCTTGCAGCCCAGACAAAGCAGCTTTCTTTCAACGCAAAGGCAAGAAGATATGAATCGTCACTTCATGCCTCACTTGACAGAACAGATGTACCGGTTTCCGTTTACCGCAATCTTATCGATGCAGTTCACAAAAACATGGAGTACATGTATAAATACGTAAGACTGAGAAAGAAGCTTCTCGGTGTTGACGAGCTCCACATGTACGACCTTTACACTCCTGTGGTTTCAGACTGTGACATGAAGATAACCTTCGAAGAGGCAAAGAAGAATGTTTATAATGCTCTTGAACCGATGGGCGATGAATACCGTTCCATTCTTATGGAAGGCTTTAATAACCGCTGGATCGACGTTTACGAAAACAAGGGCAAGACAAGCGGTGCATATTCAGCAGGCGCGAAGGTCCATCCTTTCGTTCTCCTTAATCACAAGGACACTCTCAACTGCGAGTTCACTCTTGCACACGAAATGGGTCATGCCATCCACTCGTACTATTCCAACAAGACTCAGCCTCCGGTTTACTCGGACTATGTTATCTTCGTTGCTGAAGTGGCTTCTACATGCAACGAGGCACTTCTTATGGAATATCTTCTTAAGACCACAACCGACAAAAAGCAGAAGGCTTATCTCATAAACTATTTCCTTGAACAGTTCAGGACAACTCTTTACCGTCAGACAATGTTTGCTGAGTTTGAACTTAAGATAAATGAAATGACAGAAAACGGCGAAGGTCTTACTGCTGACAACCTTTCAGCTATCTACTATGATCTCAACAAGCTTTATTTCGGCGATGACATTGTGATTGACAGGGACATAAGCCTTGAATGGGCGAGAATACCGCACTTCTACTACGATTACTACGTTTACCAGTACGCTACAGGCTACAGCGCTGCCATAGCTCTTTCCAGAAAGATTCTTAAGGAAGGCAAACCGGCAGTGGATAACTATATCAAGTTCCTTAGCGGCGGCTGCTCCGCTTCTCCGATAGAGCTTCTTAAGACCGCCGGCGTTGACATGTCTTCACCGGACCCTGTAAACTCAGCCCTTGAAATATTCGGCGAGCTTATCGACGAGCTTGACAGTCTTACAGACTGATTGGAAAGGGGCATTTAAATGGCAGTTATACTTGCATCGGCATCGCCGAGAAGAAGGGAACTGTTGGGTTATATAGTAAGTGATTTTGAATGTATACCGGCAGATATAGACGAGATCATACCGGAGGGTGTATCCGCTGAGGAAAGTGCTGAATATCTGGCATGCAAAAAGGCAGAATCAATTGCGGAGAGCCATCAGTCAGATATTGTCATAGGCAGTGATACCGTGGTCGTGTATGAGGGAAAGGTTTTCGGAAAGCCGGAAAACGAAGAAGATGCTGAAAGAATGCTTAGGGCTCTTTCCGGAAAAGTTCACAGGGTAATTACCGGTGTATGCATAATGAGCGGCAGAAAGAAGAAAAGCTTTTCGGAAACTACTGAAGTTGAATTCTTTGAGCTTACTGCCGGTGAGATAAAGAATTACATTGCCACCGGATCACCGATGGACAAGGCCGGTGCTTACGGAATACAGGACGGGGCACTTCTTCCGGCTAAGAGTATAAAAGGTGACTACTTCAATGTTGTAGGACTTCCTGCAGCAAGACTTAAACGTGAACTTGTTTCATTTTGAGAAAACAGTAGACATTGCTTTTGATTTATGATAGAATTATTATAAAAATATATGCGGGGAGAAGATAAAGCTTATCCCCGTGTATCATATTAGGGGGTATGATATAATGGCTAACTGTCCTGGATGCGGAGGAGCAGTCAGATTTGATATTGAGGAGCAGAAGCTGAAATGTACTGCCTGCGGGAATCTTTACAGTCCGTATGAAAATGACTTGTTTATAAAGCAGGAAGGCGGCTCGTCAGAGAACAGTCAGACATACGAAACGACAGCGTTTATCTGTCCGCAGTGCGGAGGCGAACTGTGCTGCTCCGACCATGACCTGTCGGGAAACTGTGCGTTCTGCGGAACACCTGTGGTTTTTGAGTCGAAACAGGTACGGCACAGAAGACCTGAGCTTATTATTCCGTTTGGCATTACCAAGGAAGAGTGTAAGGAAATTTACGCTGAAAAGGTTAAGAATAATCCGTATGCGCCTAAGGAACTGCGTGATCCGGAATATATCGACGGATTCAGAGGTATCTATGTTCCTTACTGGGTCTATGATGTCCGGTACGATGAAAAGTTCAGCAAGATCGGTACAAGAAAGGAAACTCACAGAAATTACGATGATGTATATACTGATGAAATAAACGGTCAGATAGACTGTGAGTTCAGTCATATAATGCATGACGCATCTTCAGTCCTGCAGGATGACTTAAGTGAAAAGGTCGAGCCGTATGAGGCTGTTAAGAATAAGGAAACTGAAAGACGTTCACCTGATTTCAAGGAATTTTCCGAGGGATATTTTCCGGGATTCTACGCTGAACCGGCTGATGTAAGTGAAGAAACATACACCGAATACGCAAAGAAAATAACTTCAGAAAAAACTTCGGCTTATCTTGAAGAACATCCGAAATTAAAGAAATACAATCTGAAATTTGACAGCAAAAAGCTTGAAATGAAAACAGACAGGGCAAAGCTAGCGATGATGCCTGTATGGTTCCTGTCATACCGTAAAAATAACCGTGTGGCCTATGCTGCAGTGAACGGGCAGACAGGACGTATAGTATCAGACATGCCGGTGGATTTCAGGGTGTTTGCAAAGCGGTTCGGAATTGTGGCTGCAGTATTTTTTGTACTGCTTATGTTTCTTACCATACTTCCTGCCAGCGTTACCCTGCTTTCTGTGGTGATGGCATTCATTGTAACGTGTTACTGCTTTGATGACGTATATTCACTCGGTGAGCGTGAAAAAGACGGCGTTCCTGACAGACTCCGTGATACATTCAACGGCGGCTTTACAATAGTCATCTTTATTTTTGTCATGGTCGCAGCTGTCATTTTAAAAGCGGTCAGTATTGCGGACCGGGATTTTGTCACTATTGCGGACGGGCCGGCCTACAAATTCTTTGCAATTATTTTTGACATTGCGCATCTTGTGGGGCTGATAATGCTGCTCTGCTCATTTTTTGATGTGAAAAAAGACAGGACTCCGGCTTATATTATTTGTCCGACTGTTAATTTCCTTGCGGCTCTTGCTGGTACTGCAGTTCTTCTGTTTGCACCTGCGAATGATGTATGGTACTATCTGACCGGCACTGGTATTCTGTTTATAGAAATGATCTCGTTCTTCTTTATTATAAAGAATCACAACAGAATAGCTACAAGGCCTCTTCCGCAGTTCAGCGTTCATAAAGGCGGTGATGACAGTGCGAGGTAAATGCATATCGTCAGTGAGACTTACAGGATTTATCCTTTTGTTTTTACTGTTTTTCGTACCTGTTTCCCGTGTAAGTGCGTACACTGCTGAGGAGATATACTGTAATGATGATACCGGTTATGCTGCAGTTATTCTTGATCAAGCAGAGCTTATTTCCACTACAGACGAATACTATGAGCAGATGACTGAAGAAATGAGGAAGATCACTGCGTACGGCAACGTCGCTTTTGTTTCGACAGAAGATAATCCGGGTACCACAAGAGAATTTGCCAAAAGAACGGCTTATGAACTTTTCGGAAAGGAAAGTGCGACGTTATTTCTTATCGACATGGACAACCGTGAGATCTACATTTACAGTTACGGCGCAATTCTCAGAACTGTGACCCAGTCCAGAGCTTTTATTATTACAGATAACATTTACCGGTATGCAACAGGAGCCAGATACGATGAATGTGCATATCAGGCTTTCGTTCAGGAAAACAAGCTTCTTGAAGGACGCAGAATCGCACAGCCTATGAAGTACATAAGCAGTATTCTGTTAGCTCTGATGTTTGCCGGAGTAATTGTATATGAGGACGCCAGAAGACGCACTTCTGTTGATACGGTCGGCACTGAAGATCTTATCAGACACACAGACTTCAGACTTGGTGTGGAAAATATAACTATCAAGAATAAAAAGAAGCACCGTATTGATCACCAGCGTGAAAGAGAAGCTATGCATACTGCAGGCAGCGTGCTCGGCTTTATACTTGACAATATTCCGGATGGCGGAAGCAGTTCAAGTCACAGCAGTGGAAGCAGTTCGCATCACAGCAGCGGCGGTGGCGGCGGAAGCAGTCACAGCAGTGGCGGAGGCGGCGGCTACAGCGGCGGCGGTGGCGGCCACAAATTCTGATGAATCAAAATTACCGTGAATAACAGGGCGAAGCCCTGTTATCCACCAGCCTCATCCGGCGGAGCCGGATCTTTGAATCGTCTTAAAAAACGCTGATTTGTGAATAAATCAGCGTGGGGGAACGGGGCGAAGCCCTGTAAAGCCCCCCGCCGTAAATCCGGCTTTGCCGGATTTACGGTTTTAAGATAAATAAAAAATTGGGGGAAGAGAAATATGAGTGGAATGACAGATTACAAATGCCCGTGCTGCGGAGGACAGATAGAATTCGACAGCGCATCACAGAACATGAAGTGTCCGTTCTGTGACAGTGAATTTTCAATTGAGGCAGTACAGGAAATGCAGGCTGACCAGCTTTCATCAAATGACATGAGCTGGGATACATCAGCAGGTACAGACTGGCAGCCGGGTGAAACAGAGGGCATGAAGATCTATTCGTGTAAATCATGCGGCGGTGAGATCGTAGCTGATGAACTTACAGGTGCGTCAAGCTGTCCGTACTGCGGAAATCCTGTTGTAATTACAGGAACATTTGACGGTGACTTAAGGCCTGACCTTGTTATCCCGTTCAAGCTTGACAAGAACAAGGCAAAGGAAAAACTTAAGGAGCACCTTAAGGGAAAGAAGTTCCTTCCCAAGGCATTTACAGACCAGAATCATATTGATGAGATAAAGGGCGTTTACGTACCTTTCTGGCTTTTCGATGCAGATGCTGACGGCGATATCCGATATGAAGGTGTCAAGGAACGCAGATGGTCAGACAGCAACTACCGTTACGTTGAAAAGAGCTACTATAACGTAAGACGTACCGGCTCACTTGCCTTTGAACATGTTCCTGTTGACGGATCTTCAAGAATGCCTGACGATCTTATGGAATCAATAGAGCCGTTCGACTATAAGGATGCAGTTACTTTTGAAAAAGCATATCTCTCAGGTTATCTTGCAGACAGATATGACGTTACTGCTGAACAGAGCATTGACCGTGCAAACCACCGCATTGAGCAGAGTGTTATCGATACGTTCAGGGATTCAGTTGTCGGATATTCACAGGTAACTGAAAAAGGCAACGCGATTCAGCTCCATAACGGCAAGGCACAGTATGTTCTCTATCCGGTATGGATCCTGAACACAACGTGGAATGACCAGAAGTTCCTGTTTGCAATGAACGGTCAGACCGGAAAATTCGTCGGAAACCTGCCGCTTGACAAGGCCGCATTCCTTAAAGCTATGGCACTGTATTCGACAGTATGTGCAGTTATTGCATGCATTATAGCTTATTTCATGGGATCATAAGGAGGGGTACAGCATGAATTACGTAATAGCGATCCTTATAGGAATTCTTATCGGAGTTATCATAGCATTTGTACAGAAAAGCGCGCTTACTTCAGTTCATATGCAGCATGCAGCAGCTGAGTACATTAAAAGAAACAGCTTGAAGTTTTCAAGAAAGACAGATACTTATCTGTACAAGAGAATTGAAAAGACTGCTATTCCGAAGGAAAACAAGTGAACAGTCAGTTCGCTGATGCTCATTATATAAAAAACAAAACCGCCGTGTTTACCATCTGGTACACGGCGGTTAATTTGTATAGTTTCTCTGAAAATACGAATGGTACTTTATTTCAGTTCATAACAATATATTGCTGTAAATTTAAACTGATATGCACTATGTATATAAGTTGTATACAAAAACTATTGACTTTTGTATGAAATAATAGTAATATAATTATTGTAAGTGTGCGTGCTGCATATGGCGGCACGATTTCAGGATTGATTACCGGTGTGCGAAAATGGTCGCGCATCACGGTAAAGGGTTAGGTTTTTAGGAGAGATAAGTATGCGTAAAGTTTTTAAGAGGGGCGGAGTGCGCCCTAAAGCAGGAAAAGGTATTGCCGTTTTAATGGGATGCTGTCTTGGAATGACTTCTGTTGTACTTCCATCAGGAGAAGTTTTATTCAGGGCGGACACTGTAAAGGCAGCGGATTATGCAGCGGAATTCTATGTTTCACCGGACGGTGATGACAACGGAAGCGGTACGATCGATTCACCATTCCGTACACTCGAAAGAGCGAGAGACGCTGTACGAGAGATCAACGGGAACATGAGCGGTGATATCTGTGTTTATCTCAGAGGCGGTACATACCGTGTTACAAAGACAACTGAGTTCGACACAAGAGATTCTGGTACAAACGGTCATACGGTCTATTACATGGCCTACAAGGATGAAGTTCCTGAACTCAATGCTGCGACACAGGTAACAGGGTGGACACAGTACAAGGACGGAATATACAAGGCGCCTCTTGACAGAGACTACAAATTAAGAAACCTGTTCGTAAATGACAAACGTGCAAATATGACCAGCAAGCGTGTTAATGCAAAGGGCGGTTTCGGTGACTACAACGTAAACAAGGGTCAGGCTGACTGGGCATGGGATTCCGGCAAAAAGAGCGACGGTATTTCATACAACCCTAATGACCTGCCGGAGATAAAACGCAACAAGGATGATCTTGAGATCATAAACGGTACAACATGGAATGAAAATATCGTTTGTACAAGAGATATCAAGAACGTAAACGGAAATCTTGTCATGTATCTTCAGCAGCCGTACGGTGCGATAGCACAGACACCTGGCTGGGGAGCAGGATTCTCATGCGGAGGTTCTCATACTATTTACAACGCATTCGAATTCATGGATGAACCGGGCGAGTTCTATTTTGACAAGACTGAAAAGGTGCTTTACTACTGGCCGCGTCAGGGCGAGGATATCAACACGGCAGATGTTGAGGCACCGGTGCTCGACAGGATCATTAACATTGCCGGAAAATCCACGACTGACAGAGTAAAGAACATTTCCTTCAGCGGTATTACTTTTGAAAATACAGAATTCCAGCTTACTGAAGTAGCCGGATCACACGGAAAAGCAACATGTCAGGCAGCTCAGTCATATACAGCTTTTGCCGATTCAAACTGGCACAACAGAAAGTACGAAATGGCTGACACACTTCCTGGTATGATAAATGTCACTAACAGTGAATCAATAACATTCAAGGACAACGTTATCAAGCACAGCGGTGCAGACGGCCTTTCAATGACAAATGACGTTATAAATTCCGAGGTAACAGGCAACTTTATCACGGATATCACATCGAGCGGTATTACAGTCGGACATCCGCAGCACATATACATCGGTGACGGAAGTTCCTCAAACCATGAAAAATTTGCTCCGGGTATTGAAGGTATATGTAAAAACAACAATGTCAGCGGCAACATGCTCTATGATATTTCCGTTGTTCACGGTTTCGGCGGATGCGCAGCTATCACAGCGTATTTCGTTGAAGGCATTACGATAAATCACAACCAGATAAACAAGACAGCCTACAACGGTATCCATCTCGGATGGGGCTGGTGCAACTTCAAGGATTCAACTACCTGTAAGAACAATTCCATCTGTTACAACCGTGTTACAAACTGTCTTAACAGACTTCACGACAGCGGCGGTATCTATACCATCGGTCAGATGCCGGGCACTATCATAAATGAAAACTACGTTGAAGGTATACCGGCCGCAGCGGCATATCAGCCGACTTACGGACTTCACAACGATGAAGGTACAGCATATATCGAGGAAAACGACAATGTACTTGAAATAGACCCTAACGTAACCTATACGATAAACTGTGAAGATTACGGCCAGAAGCATCATCTTAAGATCAAGCGTACATATGCTACAGTAAACAAGATGGGCAAGAACCCTCCGAACAGTGAGATTGATACTCCGATAGTAGTAAAGGACAATGTATGGCCTTTCGCACAGTACAAGGTTTGTCTTAATTCAGGTCTTGACGATGATCATGCAGGACTTGTACCGGGTTATCTGCTTTCAGATGCAGACAGAGTATTCCCGGCAGCATGTGAAACTACAGGCAGCTCAGTTCTTCCTGTAAGAAGCAGCGGCAGCAAAGATAACACCATCTGGCTTGCTCCTTCCGGAACTACATCGTTCACAGCAGGGGATAACATGACGAAGGCTTCAGGTACAGCAACCAAAATAAAAACTCCTGCCAAGGAAGGCGAATACTATCTCTATGTAGTCGGAAGCGACGGTACAGTAAAGAGCAGATCAAAGAAGCTTCTCAGAATAAAGGGTACATCGGTTGGTATACCTGCGATATCATACGACGTAAACTCAGGAACAGAGCTTGAAACCTGCAGCGAAGGCGGCCAGGACGTTGCTTACATCAACAACGGCGACTACATCGGCTTCAAGGGCGTTGACTTCGGAACAAGCACAAGTAAGATCGACTTCAGAGTTGCTTCTGCAGTAAACGGCGGTAAGATCACCATCAAACTCGGTTCACCTGACGGCAAGACTATCGGTGAATGCACAGCACCTGGTACAGGCGGCTGGCAGACCTGGAAGACTGTAACTGCAGAGATCGAAAAGATCAGCGGTATTAAAGATATCTACTTCGTATTCAGCGGCGAGGGTGACGGTTCACTCTTCAACCTCAACTGGTGGAATCCTGATACACAGGGAAGCTCAGAAGATATTGAAGTTGTATTCGGCGATACAAATGAAGACGGAACAATAAACATCGTTGACGTTATCATGTTGAAAAACGCAGCTCTCGGCGGCGAATACAGCGCAAACGGTGACTTCGACGAAAATGAAAAGAATGATTCTGATGACGTTTCAAAGATCATTGAGTTTTTCATCGGAAAGATCACATCGTTTATAGCCTGATGTCAGAGCAGTACCGGATACTGATCCCGGTGCTCATTTAAAATCAGTATTCATCATTATATCACTCCTATAACAGACTACGCTTCACAGATTCATTGCGAAACTGTGAAGCGTAGTTTTTCTGTATTTGAAACCTCATATGATATCAACGGAGGAGAAACGATCTCATTACCGATATCAGCAAGCGGAGAATCAAAAACAGTTACTCTTATACTGAAAAATTTTGATCTGGGAGCAGAACTCGGCATATATAGTATCAGTTTTGATCCTGATGATTCTGAATACCTGGAAACAATCAGTGAAGACATCGAAGGAGCATTCAGAGCAGTATGCGGATCCTACTGAAAAAAGAGTGAGGATATATAGAGGTTACTAATCAAGTGTAGACGAATTATAATCATCCATTTTTGAGATAGTACGCCGATAGGCGTTCCACTTAAAATGGATGCGCCTTTGGCGCAATTGAAAAAGCAGCTCAGAATGCTGAGCTGCTTTGGTTCGCGGTAATTTCAAAATTTCGTTTTCTTTTATGCTTATCTCTTTCCACCGGCATATTTACCGCAGTTGATATCCAGAACGCTTCTCGGCGGATCGATAAGTGAATTTTCGTACTGAACCGGCCACTGCGTTTTCATCTGAATATTTCCGTTTTCATCTATGCTGTCTATGGTTTCACCGCTCTGGATCGGGAAGCCGTTGTCGAACTGATATGACGCAATGTTATAAACGTAATTTACAACATTAGTAGGATCAAGTTTTTTGAAGTGCATCTGTACATCAGCAGCGCCGAAAACATAGAATCCAAGTGTATCAACGACCATTTCATCTGTGTCAGAAATATTAAAGAATCTTGCATTGACAAACAGATCGATAAATCTTTCTGACACGCTGAATTTCTTGAAGCTTTCAAATTTATCCGGAGTAATGAGTTTTCCGCTCTGAGCTACATATATTCCTGTACAGCCCGGATAACAGTCAAGAGCTGAACCTACCTGAGCAAGCAGTATCTCGGCCTGCTCCTGATAGGTAAGGCCCATTCCAAGCATAGTATGAACAAGTACGGTATATTTGCAGTTATTTATTATCTCTTCACCATCCTGTACATCCCAGAACTGAGAGCGTGCCATTTCATCCACTTCTATCCCGGATTCCGGCTCAGATGATAAAAACACAGCCATAGCAGGAATGCCGTCCGGATGATCCTTAGTTACCACTTTATATTTTTCAAGCGGAAACATAAACATGTCTCCGGAACTTTTCTCAGAAGGTTCTGCATATGGTACTTCTCCGAGATCACCAAGATATTTTTCAAGTGCCTTTTTAACTTTATCCGCTGTCGGTGACTTTGGCTTGCTGTTAAATAACAGCTGTACCATCATTATTTCCATATTGGTTTCGACTTCATTATTCATCTCATTTTTCTCCTTTTCAAATGGGGTATTGTATCTATAAGTATACAGGATTTCAGGCATTTTCGCAACAGGAAAATACGAAGTATGTATCGAAAAATTCAATTGACAATTACCATATATTGATATATACTTAAAGTAGTTTCATTATATTTTTCCGCCCCCTATGATGCATCAGTCAGAAAGGAAAATCTATGGATAATATCAACACAGATGAATATAACCGCAGAGTTGAATATCTGGAGTCACTCAGCAGAAACATTGAAGAACTCACGGGTAAAAAGATAAATTTCAGATACGATCCGGATGAAAAAGAATATTATAACGCATCTATAACTAAAAATACATTGAAAATATTCGGAAACTGGGGTGACTTCACAACAGATCCGGCGTTAAAAAAGATGTTACTGTGCGTAATCGGCCATGAACTGGGACATATGGACAACCAGCCGATGCATATGCCATCATTACTGGAAATAGTATTACCGATATCGTTTCTTTCGGCAGCAGTATCATTTATCTTTAAGCAGTTCACTCTTTGCAAAATTATGGCTGTTGTCTCTCTGATACTATTGCTCGTGTACATTTTCTGCAAAAGAAATGAAATATATCTGGAATATTTCGGCTCGAAATGGAATAAACTCTGCGAATACAGGGCTGATTACTGCGGCGTAATATTTGCGACGGAATATTTAAAGAAATACGAACCGGAATTATATATCGACAGAAATGACCTTGTAAATGCTGCAAGTCCGGTAAACATTGTTTCCTTCGACCGTGATCATCCTTTGTATATACAACGAAGTGATTACTTATTATACTCACCCGTCCTTAATGAATACACACTGCAGTCAATGTGCAGTCTTCATACTCTTAGTAATCTTGAAACCAGAATGCTTAAATCAGTTTTCTACCGCGGTAAAATGTTTGATTTGAAAAATAACACTCTAATAAAATCATAACACATACACCTATCTGTTACGAATCAAAGCTGCTCAGTCCTGAGTAGCTTTTTTAATTGCGCCGAAGGCGCATCCGCTTTGTATGAAGTTAAGAATCAGACTGTATAATCAATAAATCAGTAAAACAGATAAATTTCCAGTTGAAAATAGCGATTTTCCGCCGTAAAACAATTGATTAATTGTACATTTTATGGTATAATAATTTAAATAATATCTCACGAAAATCGGAGGTTTGAAATGATAACAGGAGTTATTAAGAATAAAATAGATAAAATCTGGACTGATATTTGGGCAGGTGGTATTACCAATCCGCTTACTGTTATAGAACAGCTTACATATCTGATGTTTATACGTTCCCTTGATGAAAAGGAACTTGAATTAGAGGAATTTGCTAATATGACCGGAGATACCGCTGATCTCATATTTCCGCAGTCGGAGATTGGTCAGGCTATGCGCTGGAGCAAGTTCAAAAACAGAGACAGCCGTGAAATATTTGATCTGATATCCCAGCGAGTATTTCCTGCTGTAAAGAAGATGAAGTACGGCAAGTTACCTGATTTTGATGAAAAGGGTGAACTTATCGAGATAGCAGACCGTGATGATGAAGAACAGGTGCAGACAGCGTTTTCACGTTATATGGACAGTGCCGTGTTTGTTATCCCTAATCCGCAGGTGCTTCAGAAGATAATCACAGGACTTGATGATCTCTATGAACATGATATCGCCGATCTCGATATGCAGGGAGATTTGTATGAATATATGCTCGGAAAACTC
>CADAPI010000023.1 GCA_902789705.1 uncultured Ruminococcus sp. | reverse complement strand
ATCGGTACTCTGAATGGTGAGCAAGATACGTAGTCGAGGCCGATCTTGTGGCAGAATTCAACTGATGTTGGGTCACCGCCGTGTTCGCCGCAGATACCGATGTGGAGGTTTTTGTTTGCAGGTCTGCCGAGTTCGATAGCCATCTTCATGAGCTTGCCAACACCTGTCTGGTCGAGCTTAGCAAATGGATCGTTCTCGAAAATCTTCTTGTCGTAGTAAGCATCGAGGAACTTACCAGCGTCGTCTCTTGAGAAGCCGTATGTCATCTGTGTGAGGTCGTTTGTACCGAAGCAGAAGAAGTCAGCGTTCTTAGCGATTTCGTCAGCTGTAAGAGCAGCTCTTGGGATTTCGATCATTGTACCAACTTCGTACTGGAGATCTGACTTAGCAGCAGCGATTTCAGCGTCAGCTGTTTCAACTACTACCTTCTTAACGAACTGAAGTTCCTTAACGTCGCCAACGAGTGGGATCATGATTTCAGGCTTAACTGACCAGTCTGGGTGAGCCTTCTTAACGTTGATAGCAGCCTTGATAACAGCCTTTGTCTGCATCTTAGCGATTTCAGGATATGTAACTGCAAGACGGCAGCCTCTGTGACCCATCATTGGGTTGAATTCGTGGAGACCTGAAATGATGTTCTTGATAGCTTCAACAGACTTGTTCTGAGCCTTAGCAAGAGCAGCGATGTCAGCTTCTTCAGTTGGAACGAATTCGTGGAGCGGAGGATCGAGGAAACGGATGCAAACCGGGCAGCCTTCAAGTGCTTCGTAGAGAGCTTCGAAGTCAGCCTGCTGCATTGGTTCGATCTTAGCGAGAGCAGCTTCTCTTTCTTCAACTGTATCTGAGCAGATCATTTCTCTGAATGCTGCGATTCTTGATGGTTCGAAGAACATGTGTTCTGTACGGCAGAGGCCGATACCTTCAGCGCCGAGTTCTCTTGCCTTCTTAGCGTCAGCAGGTGTATCAGCGTTTGTTCTTACCTTGAGCTTTCTGTACTTGTCAGCCCATGCCATAACTGTACCGAAGTTACCGTCGATCTTAGCATCAACTGTCGGGATAACGCCTTCGTAGATGTTACCTGTTGAACCGTCGATTGAGATGAAGTCGCCTTCCTTGAATGTCTTGCCGCCAAGTTCAAACTTCTTGTTTTCTTCATCCATCTTGATGTCGCCGCAGCCTGATACGCAGCATGTACCCATACCACGTGCAACAACGGCAGCGTGTGATGTCATACCGCCACGAACTGTGAGGATACCCTGAGCAACCTTCATACCTGTGATATCTTCAGGTGATGTTTCGAGACGAACGAGGATAACCTTTTCACCCTTAGCATCCCATGCTTCAGCGTCGTCAGCTGTGAATACAACCTTACCGCATGCAGCACCTGGTGAAGCGCCGAGACCCTTGCCGAGTGGTGTAGCAGCCTTGAGAGCCTTAACGTCGAACTGTGGGTGGAGAAGTGTATCGAGGTTTCTTGGATCGATCATTGCAACAGCTTCCTGCTCTGTCTTGTGACCTTCCTTAACGAGATCAACAGCGATCTGAAGAGCAGCCTGAGCTGTTCTCTTACCGTTACGGCACTGGAGCATGTAAAGCTTCTTGTTTTCTACTGTGAATTCCATGTCCTGCATGTCATGGTAGTGGTTTTCGAGTGTTTCGCAAACCTTGATGAATTCTGAATAAGCTTCAGGGAATTCTTTTTCCATCTGAGCGATAGGCATTGGTGTACGTACGCCGGCAACAACGTCTTCACCCTGAGCGTTGATAAGGAATTCGCCCATGAGCTTGTTTTCACCTGTACCAGGGTCACGTGTGAATGCAACACCTGTACCTGACTGGTTGTTGAGGTTACCGAATACCATTGGCATTACGTTAACGGCTGTACCCCATGAGTAAGGGATATCGTTGTCTCTTCTGTATACGTTAGCTCTTGGGTTGTCCCATGAACGGAATACTGCTTCGATAGCGAGCTTGAGCTGTTCTACAGGATCTGAAGGGAAGTCCTTGCCGAGCTGCTTCTTGTATTCAGCCTTGAACTGTTCAGCGAGCTTCTTGAGGTCAGCAGCTGTAAGATCTACGTCGAACTGAACGCCCTTTTCTTCCTTCATCTTGTCGATGAGCTGTTCGAAGTACTTCTTACCAACTTCCATAACTACGTCTGAGAACATCTGGATGAAACGTCTGTATGAGTCGTATACGAAACGTTCAAAAGCTGGGTCCGGGTTGCCTGCGATCATTGCAGCTACAACGTCATCGTTAAGACCGAGGTTGAGGATTGTATCCATCATACCAGGCATTGATGCTCTTGCACCTGAACGAACTGAAACGAGGAGTGGGTTCTTGAGATCGCCAAACTTCTTGCCGTTCTCTTTTTCCATCCATGCAACGCCTTCCATAGCCTGAGCCATGATTTCGTCGTTGATCTTGCGTCCGTCTTCATAGTACTGTGTGCAGGCTTCTGTTGTGATTGTGAAGCCCTGTGGTACAGGAAGACCGATTTCTGTCATCTCAGCGAGGTTAGCACCCTTACCACCGAGAAGGTTACGCATTGACATGTTACCTTCTTTAAAGGTATAAACCCATTTGTTTGCCATTTGTAATTACCTCCAATTAATATTAACTGAATTGAGTGTTCCGAGCCGCTTCTAAAAAATACCGAAAATAACGTAACACGGCTGGAGTTAATAATAATTATACCATAATTAAAATGAAAATACCATAGTTTTATGAAAAAAATATTATTCATTTAGCGGGGATTCTGTGTGCAAATAGACTGAATTTTAACGGACCGGACGGAAAGAACTCATTTTTTCGCAAAAACCCTTGAAATTTCCTCTCAGATTTGGCATAATAGAAAAAGGTATTATCTTTTTGATAATAATCTTTTAAGAGAATACTTTAAGCCGAAAATCCGGCTTTATCTTAAAATAATTATGAGTATAAGAAACGGTCATGCGGACCGGTAATAAAGAACAGGGAGTGCTATTATGGATAATGCAGTAATACTTGCAGGCGGACAGGGAAAAAGAATGAAGGCAGAAATGCCTAAGCCGTTATTCAAGGTTCTCGGTGAACCGATGCTCGAATGGGTAATTGGTGCCTGTGAAGGTGCAGGGATAAAGGATCTCTGCGTGGTAAAGGGATATAAGGCTGAAATGATAGATGAATATCTTGACGGAAGATACGAGACAGTCCTTCAGGCTGAAAGACTCGGAACAGGTCATGCAGTTATGCAGGCAATACCTTTCCTTGAAAAGAATTCAGACGGAAATACACTTGTTCTCTGTGGCGATGCTCCGTTTATCGACAGCAAAACTATCGAAGACTCACTTAATATGCATAAGAGTGAAGGAAATGCTGTTACAGTAATTACTTCAGAGCTCGACAATCCGTTCGGATACGGCAGAATAATCCGTACAGCAAACGGTATCTCTTCAATAGTTGAGGAAAAGGACGCTACTCCTGAACAGAAGAAGATAAAGGAGATCAACTCCGGTGCTTACTGGTTTAAGACCGCTGATCTCATCGAGGCACTCGGCCTCCTTACAACAGACAATTCACAGGGTGAGTACTATCTTACAGATACTATCTACATCCTTCTTGAAAAGGGAAAGAAGGCAGACGCTTTCAAGTCTGAAAATCCGAACGTTGTTCTCGGTGCGAATGACCGCAAAGGGCTTCTTATGCTCAATAAGACAGCTCGTGAGGACATTATCAGCCGTCATCTTGAAAACGGTGTTGAATTCACATGCACAGACGGCATCACCATCGGACGTGACGTTGTTATCGGTGCAGGCACACAGATCCTTTCAGGCACAGTGCTTTCAGGAAAGACAACTATCGGTTCAGACTGCGTTATCGGACCGGACTGCATAATCGAAAACAGTACTGTAGGAAACGGCACAAAGCTCAACTACGTTCAGTGCTATGAATCACAGATAGACAATAACGTTAAAATAGGTCCGTTCGTTCAGGTAAGACCGGGCAGCCACATAAAGGACGGCGCCAAGATCGGTGACTTCGTTGAGATCAAGAACTCGACCATCGGTGAATGCACAGCAGTTGCCCACCTTACATATGTCGGCGACAGCGATGTAGGCGGATGCGTAAACTTCGGCTGCGGCGTTGTTACAGTAAACTACGACGGCGAAAAGAAGAGCAGATGTACAATTGAGGACAACGCTTTCATCGGATGCAACACGAACCTTGTTGCTCCTGTAACTATAGGAAAGGGCGCATACACAGCTGCCGGCTCAACGGTTACAAAGGATGTTCCGGCTGATGCACTCGTTATCGAACGCGGCGAAGCAAGGATCATCGAAGGCTACGCACCGAGAAAGCTTAAGAACAGAAAGAAAAAATAATTATCCTAAGGAAACACTGATCAAATCGGAAATCCGGCTTTGCCGGATTTCCGGAGGTGGGATTTGCGGGGCTTCGCCCCGGGACCCCACGCTGATTTATTATAAATCAGCGTTTTCCTAAAGCCGGATAATCAGATACGGAGAGATCACAATGAGTATAATGGATCTGTTTAATCAGATATCTTCCGGACAGTCAAATACAGGTTCGGTCGAATACATTATCGTCGGACTCGGTAATCCGGGAACACAGTACCAGGATACACGACACAATGCCGGATTCATGGCAATAGACACGATGGCGGAAAAATTCGGTGCAGATGTGAAAAGAATTAAGTTCAAGTCACTCTGCGGCGAATGCACCATTGCCGGTAAGAAGTGCCTGCTCATGAAACCTTCTACATACATGAACAACAGCGGTGAGGCCGTTGTCGAGGCGATGAATTTCTACAAGCTCGACGAGGAACACCTCATCGTTGTCTATGATGACATATCACTTGAACCGTCAAAGCTCAGGATCAGACGTAAGGGCAGCGACGGCGGACACAACGGTATAAAAAGCATTATTTATCTTACCGGAAAAGACACATTTCCGAGGATCAAGCTGGGCGTAGGCAAAAAGCCGCATCCGCAGTACAACCTGGCGGACTGGGTGCTTTCGAATTTTAAGTCAGAGGAAATACCGCTTATGAAGGAATCCTGCGGGAATGCTTCCGAAGCAGTTGAACTGATGGTGGCGGGAAAGATAAACGAAGCCATGAATAAATTTAACTGATCAGAGGGAATCAACTTGAATATTTTTCAACAAAGTTTCCGGGAACTTTCCGGATACAGGGACATCGAGCGCTGTCTGCGTGACAGTATCTCACCTGTATGCGTTGCCGGACTTGCTCAGATACACAAGGCGCAGCTTATGCTCACCGTTTCGGAAGAACATACTGCACTTGTTATCACTGATGACGACAACACTGCGCGAAGACTGGCAGAAGACATAAATGAAATGGCTTCTGAAGAGACCGCAGTTTATTTTCCGTCAAGAGAATATATGATACATTCAGCAGAGGGCGTGTCTCATGAATATGAACATGCCCGTCTTGGCGTGCTCTCAAAAATACTCGAAGGCCGCTGCCGCATAGTTATCGCCGGAGCCGAGGCGGTAATGCAGTACGTGCCTCCGGTCGCAGCACTTAAGGAAAACTCATTTGTTATAAAGAAGGGTTCCGAGATCAGCACGACCGATCTTGCAGAGCGGCTTGTGCGATGCGGATATACAAGATGCGACAGCATTGAAGGCTCGGCGCAGTTTTCTGTCCGCGGTTCTATCGCTGACATTTACTCACCGCAGGCATCTGCTCCGTACAGAATAGAGTTCTGGGGCGATGAGGTCGACAGCATAAACTATTTTGATCCCGAAACGCAGAGAAGAACGGACAGTCTCGCTGAGATCACGATAATACCGTCACGCGAGCTTATCTATGAACCGGCGGAACTTGCTGACCGTATAGAAAAGGCGGCGAAGCAGTCACGTTCAAGAAACGCGGATAAATTTGCTGAAAAGGCTGCCGGCGACATCGAAAAGCTTCGTCAGGGCATCTTCATAGAAAACTCGGACAAGTACATAAACCTTATCTGTCCGGAATATTCATCACTGTTTGACTACACTGACGGTGTGGTGTTTTTCAACGAATTCAGTCAGATATCTGCCCGCGTGAAGGGAATAGAAGGACAGTATTCCGAAGACGTTCGCATAATGCTTGAAGACGGCGAGATGATTCGCTCGCTGTGCACGCAGTACATGGATTTCCAGAAACTCATGGACAGCATAAATGACAGGAACCGGTTCTACCTTACAACTTTCTTCAGCGGAGCGGACCGTGTGCAGTATCATCACATCGTAAGTTTCGAGGCGATCCAGACCTCCACATGGGGCGGCGAGATGCGCCAGCTCGGCGAAGATCTCCGCAGTTACACTGACAACGGCTACAGAGTCATACTTATGGCCGGAAGCGAGAAGACGCTTCCTATCATTGCCAAGGACCTTGAAGAAGACGGCTTCAGGGTGAAGCTGATCAGTGAAAATACTTCCGCGGAAAGCGGAACGGTGCTTCTCATGAACGGAAGCCTTTCCGCCGGATTTGACTATCCGGAAACGAAATACGCCCTTATCTCGCAGGCAAGAGCTCTCAGCTCGCGCCGGAAGAAGATAAAGAACAACAAGCTCGGCAAGGAGATACGCGGTCTTTCCGACATCGTTCCGGGCGATCTTGTTGTACATGCGCTCCACGGTATAGGCCGTTTTGTCGGTATAAGAAAGCTGGAGCTCGAAGGTGTTACCAAGGACTACATCACCATTCAGTATGCCGGCAAGGACGTGCTTTACGTTCCTGTCACACAGCTTGATATGGTTTCGAAATATATCGGCGGCCGCGACGACACGGGCGTAAAGCTCAACAAGCTCTCGTCGACGGAATGGCAGAAGACACGAAACAACGTAAAGCGCGCTGTAAAGGACATGGCGGCAGAGCTCATCGCCCTGTACGCAAAGCGCGAGAAAACGGAAGGTTTTTCATTTTCTCCGGACAACGAGCTTCAGCGTGACTTTGAAAACAGATTCCCTTACGTTGAAACCAATGACCAGCTTCAGTGCATTTCCGAGATCAAGCACGACATGGAAAAGACTCATCCTATGGACAGACTTCTCTGCGGCGACGTGGGATTCGGAAAGACAGAAGTTGCTTTCCGTGCGGCTTTCAAGTGCGTGTTTGACGGAAAACAGTGTGCTCTGCTTGCTCCTACAACGGTGCTTGCATGGCAGCACTACCAGACAGCATTAAAAAGATTTGAACACTTCCCGGTAAAGATCGAGCTCCTTTCACGTTTCAGAACACCGAAACAGCAGAAGGAGATCTTAAAGGATCTTGCCGCAGGAAAGATAGATATGGTGATAGGAACTCACCGCCTTGTGCAGAAGGATGTTAAGTTCCGCGACTTGGGACTTGCGATCATCGACGAGGAACAGCGTTTCGGAATCAAGCACAAGGAAAAATTCAAGGAAAACTTCATCGGCGTAGACGTTCTTACACTGTCGGCTACTCCTATTCCGAGAACGCTGAACATGGCCATGAGCGGCATACGCGACATGTCAGTTATCGAGGAACCGCCGCAGGATCGCCATCCGGTCCAGACCTACGTCATTGAACACAATGAGGCAGTCCTTGTACAGGCGATAGCAAAGGAACTCAAGCGCGGCGGACAGGTCTACTATATCCACAACCGTGTCGAGACGATAGCAGCCTGTGCGGCGAAGCTTCAGGAGATGCTTCCTGACGCAAGAATAACCTACGCCCACGGTCAGATGACCGAGGAGATGATGTCGGAAAGATGGAGACAGCTTCTTGACTATGAAATAGATATTCTTGTTTCAACGACCATTATTGAAACAGGGGTCGACGTTCCGAATGTAAACACGCTTATCATCGAGGACGCAGACCGTTTCGGTCTGTCACAGCTTTACCAGCTCCGCGGACGTGTGGGACGTTCAAGCAGAAGAGCCTATGCGTACTTTACTTTCAGACGCGGCAAGGTCCTCAACGAAGTGGCTTCGAAGCGTCTTGAGGCTATAAGGGAATTCACACAGTTCGGAAGCGGGTTCAGAATTGCCATGCGTGACCTTGAGATAAGAGGCGCCGGAAGCATTTTAAGCGGTAAGCAGCACGGACACATTGAAACTGTCGGATATGAGATGTACCTAAAGCTTCTTTCCGAAGCGATAGCAGAGGAAAAGGGCGAGGTACCGGAAAAGGCAAGCGACTGTGTTGTTGACGTTCAGATAGATGCACACATTCCGGAAGACTACATCGAAAGTCTTGCGCAGAGAATAGACGCGTACAAGAAGATAGCCATCATAAGCACGAAAGAGGACAGCAGCGATCTTATCGATGAATTCACAGATCGTTTCGGCGATCCTCCGAAGGCTATTCTCGGTCTTATAAGCATATCGCTTCTCAGAAACAGAGCGGCGCGTCTTGGCATCACGGAGATCACGCAGAGAAACGGATACATGCTTTTCTACACTGCCAATCCGCAGATGTCACAGCTCAAGGCTCTGTCCGCACATTACAGGGCAAGAGTTCTGTTCAACAGTCTGGCAAAGCCGTATATCAGCGTAAAGCTTGCAAAAACGGACAAGCCGGCAAAACTTATGGAAGAAGTTATCGATATAATGAGTGAATCTGCGGAAAAGGAGCAGAATTCAGAAAGGACTGAAAATTAATATGAATAAAAAGATCGTTTTGATTCTGACTGCATTTTTGTGCGTTTCTGCACTGGCATCATGCAGCACGACACCTTCTGCAAATGATCAGGGTCAGTCCGGCGGGGCTGAGGTTACCACTGAGGCAGCTGTTACTGAAGAAAGCTCTGATCCGGAAGTAACTGAAGAGGAATACGTTGAACCGGATTATCCGGAACTCGTGTCAGACGAAAATTCCATCACCTTTGATGACGGTGATCTTTATACAGCTCACTGCATGAACGAGAAGAATTTTGAAAATGACGAAAGTGACTGCCGTCTTTCAGTGGCTGATTTCAAGGGAACAAAGCAGCTCAGAATAGAGGTTCTTGACTTCGACGTTGAAAAGGGCAAGTACAAGACTCCGAAGATCGTTTTCGACATGGATGAGCTTGTGGGTTCAGAAAATCTGAGCAAGGTAAAGAGCTTCAGCTGTGACATAACTCAGGCCGCAGTCGGTGATTTCAAGGGGGATGACGGCGAGATGCTTCATGTTCCGGGAAATCTTATGGGTACATTCGGTTCAAATGTAGGCGAGGACTGCTCGGACTGGTACGTGCCTACCGGATCAGCAAGCGAATACGCGACAGCTGAATGGCAGTGCAGCTGGGTCCATATGCATGTTGAAGGCAAGTGGCTCCTTAAGGGATTTGTTGACGGAACCACTGATTCAACTCTTGTTTTCATGAGATGGAGCATACCGAACCAGGCTGATGTCTACATCGACAATCTGACTTTCTATGATGAAGACGGAAAGTCGATACCGCTGGTTTACGGAAAAGGTGATACACAGGCGGAAACTGAAAGCGGAGAGGCTGCATCTCCGGAAGAAGAGTCACCGGTAACGGAAAATGCAGAAAATTCAGAGGAAAAGGCTGAAACCACAGAAGAGACAGGTGGCGAAAATGGGGCAGAGTAAGTGTCCGAACTGCGACGGCACCCTGAAATACAGAGCTGATCACCGCAAATTCGGCTGTGACAGCTGCGGAAGTTTTTTTACCGAGGAACAGGTAAAGAAGCTCTTCAAGGGAAAAGGCAGATCTGCTGCAAGGCCGGTCATGGAAGATGACGAGTTCTGTCAGGGCGAACTGTACAGGTGCACGGTCTGCGGAGCTGAAATAATGGCGGAATCTGATCTTAAGATAGGCTGGTGTTTCTGCTGCGGAGGCGGACTTCAGAAGCAGGGGAATCTTCCTGCCGCTTACCGGCCGGAGGGAATACTTCCGTTTGAGATAAGCCGTGAAGCTGCCATCGAGATATTCAGGGATAATCTTGCCGGCGGGAGACTTTCTCCTTCAGTGTTTTCTTCAGATGAAACACTTTCCGGGATCAAGGGCGTTTATCTGCCCGTATGGATGGCTGACTGCAATGTTGACATAAATGTAAAAGGCACCGGAAAAATCGTTAAGTCGTGGATATACGGGAATGAACTTTACACCGAGACCCGCGACTATTCGATTGAACGAATCGGGGAAGCTGAATACTTTTCAGTTCCTTCCGACGCTGTCGGAAAGATGGACCCTGATCTGATGGCGATGGCCGGAAATTACGATTTTACAAAGCTCCAGCGCTTTGACCCTTCAGATATTTTCCGCTATGCTGCTGAATACTGTCCTGTGAACAAGAGCGAGGCTTTTAAGTGCGTACAGGAAAAGGTTAAGGCAGATACCGTAAAAACGGTTGGAAAGTCAGTTACAAAGTACACGGAATTCATACCGGACAACGAGGATATCGACATTCTGGGGACATACTGGAACTATTCACTTGTTCCGCTGTGGCTCCTTACCTACACGAGCGGAAGGAAGACCTATCGTTTTGCCGTGAACGGACAGACAGGAAAGTTTGCAGGCGAGTCACCTGTGTCTCCGGTAAAGCTTTTGTTCTGGGGACTTCTGGCCTTTGTGACTGTGGTGCTTCTGGCTCTTGTTCTGTCTGTTGTTACAGGTTTTGCAGGTTCTTCCGGCCAGAGCGGCTTCCTTTTCAGAAGCATGGGAGCGGGTGTACTGCTCGGAGCGGTCGCTGCAGTTGCCGTATGCTGTGCAGCAGTCCGGAGCACAAGACGTACTTACGAGTCTGTGCCGGATACCTATGCCGGAGACGCCGAAACAAATTTCACAACGAAGCTTGACCGCTACGTAAGGCAGTATACCACAAAGGTAAAAAGTAAATAAATATAAAAAGAACTGAGCGTCAGTGAAGATGATGCTCAGTTCTTTTTGTCTGATACTAAGGAAACGCTGATTTATTCATAAATCAGTGTGCATATATTTATCTTGCCGCCTTTTTCAGAATTTCTGAAAAAGTTTCTGTAATATAGTCTATATCTTCCTCGTCGTTATATTCATCGATGGTGAAACGTACTGATCCGTTTAAATAATCCGGTTTTACGCCCATTGCTTTCAGCACATGTGAAGGTTCACTGTCGCCTGAGGTGCAGGCCGAGCCGGCAGATGCGCATATTCCCTTGAGGTCGAGCATGAGGAGAAGCTTTTCCCCGTCAGCGTTCTTTACGGAAATGCTGCAGTGTCCCGGAAGCATGTTTTCGCGGTCGCCGTTCATAATGACGCCTTCGTTTTTCAGAAGTCCCTCAGCCAGTCTGTCACGCAGAGCGCTGATACGTGCATTCCGGTTTTCGTGGTCCGGGAAAAGGTCTTCGAGCGCCCTGCCGAGTCCCGCTATTGATGCCACGTTTTCCGTGCCCGGACGAAGTCCGTTTTCCTGTGCGCCTCCGAATAGTATCTGCGGAACGGAAATGCCGTTTTTTATGTACAGTATTCCCGTGCCTTTCGGTGCGTGGAGTTTGTGTCCCGAAAGGGAGAGCATACTTATTCCGCTGTATGAAAGCTCAAAGTGCATGTGCGGAACAGCCTGAACTGCGTCGGTGTGGAACAGCACCTCATGCTCTGCACATATGCGGCTTATTTCTTCAACAGGCTGTATAACGCCGGTCTCGTTGTTGGCTGCCATAACTGAAACAAGTGCGGTGTCAGGTGTAACTGCCTTTTTTAGTTCCTCCGGATCGATTCGTCCGTTTCCTTTTACCGGAAGAAGAACGATATCCGCTCCCTGTGTTTTTAAGTATTCAAGTGTATTAAGCACTGCCGGATGTTCGATAACAGTGGATATAATGCGTTTCTTTCCTTCCGGTGCAAGTGCTCTGTATGTTCCTGTAAGCGCCCAGTTGTCCGATTCGGTGCCGCCGCTTGTGAAATATATCTCCGACGGTTCGCATCCCAGTGCCAGAGCGGCTTTCTGCCTTGCAGTCTCGATGGCTCTTTTCGCTCTTCGTCCGGTGCTGTATACTCCGGAAGGATTGCCGAACTGTTCGGTAAGGTACGGCATCATGGCGTCAAGAACGCTCTGCGAGATCCTTGTGGTCGCTGCGTTGTCAGCGTAAACAGATTTCTTTCCCATTGTAATTAACCTCTGTATTTGTCGCGCTGTATTACTGCAAGTTCATCGCAGCGTTCGTTTTCCGGATGCCCGTTGTGACCGCGTACCCAGTTGAATTCCACTTTATGCTTTTTCAGAAGCGGAAGCAGCTGTTTCCACAGATCAGTGTTCGGTACCGGTGTGTTCTTTTCCTTTATCCAGTTCTTCTTCTGCCAGCCGTACACCCAGCCCTTGGTCACGCTGTTGAAAACGTACTGACTGTCAGTGGTGACAGTAACGCTGCAGGGTTCCTTCAGTGCAGCCAGTGCGCTTATCACGGCAGTAAGTTCCATACGGTTGTTGGTGGTCTGTGCCTCGCCGCCGGAAAGCTCCTTTTCATGCTCGCCGTAGCGGAGGATCGCTCCCCAGCCGCCCGGCCCCGGATTGCCGCTGCACGCTCCGTCTGTAAATATTTTAACTTCCTTTAAACTGCTCATATGATATTAATTCCTTTATGAAAAAATTGAGTAACCGCAGATCCGGCTTTGCCGGATTTGCAGGAGGGAAAACGGGACTTCGCCCCGAACCCTTCACTCGCTTATTTTTATCCAAAATACGTATAATATTATTATATCTGATATGCTAAATTTGTTCAAGTTGTTTTTTCTGAAGTGTTGAATTAATTAAGTTTATATGCTATAATTAATTTAAAGTAAACGATTACTTAAATCGAGCGAAATTTAAGTGTGACTATATGAAAGGATGTATTCGATGAAAGTTAAAAAGGTCTTTAGTGCTGCCGCAGCACTCGTTCTTGCAGCATCTGCCGTATCGCCTGCGACATCTGTAATGGATAAGGCTGCCGCTGAGGACAACAGTGTTAAGTACGAATTTGAAGACGGAAAGACCGAAGGCGGTAAGATCTACGCGAACGGTGCCGGCGATGTTGACATGAGCGACTGGCCGGAGGGAACAGACCTTACCGGATTTTCAGGAAAGGGCTTTGCATACCTTGACCAGAAGAACACCACACTGAGTGTTGAAGTGGATATGCCGGAGGCAGGCCTTTATGAGATGACTGTATGCTACGCAGAGCCGAGTGATCCGAGAAAGAAGGTTCAGTATCTTCAGATAAACGGCGTGAACCAGGGCGAGCTTACCTGTCCGTACACACTGAAATTTGCCGAGACTTCAGGCGGTATAGTAAATCTTAAAAAGGGTAAGAACACTATCGAGCTCAAGGCTTACTGGGGCTACACATTCTTTGACTACATAAAGCTTAAGCCGGCAAGCGAAAAGCTTACAAATCTTTCACCGACAAGAACTCTTTCCGACCCGAAGGCAACTGATCAGGCGAAGAGACTCTACAACTATCTCTGTGACACATACGGCAAGCACATCATTTCCGGTCAGCAGGAATACTGCGGAGACCACAACTACAATCTCTGGAACAGCCCGGACGTATTCATCAAGGATAACGAAGCGGAGTTTGAATACATTGAAAAGGAAACAGGAAAGCAGCCTGCGATCCGCGGTATCGACTTCCTTGCGTACAACACATCTTCCGACTGGAGAGACCATGCTCCGGAACGTGCAATAGAATGGACAAACAAGTATCACGGCATAGCAACATGTACATGGCACTGGAACGTACCGTGTGAAAAGGGAAGCGACGACATTGCTTTCTACGTTGAATCTGCCAACCCGAAATTCACAACTTTCAGCTGTAAGAACGCAGTTACTGAGGGCACGTGGGAAAATGAAAAGGTTCTTGCCGACCTTGAACTCATTGCCGGTGAACTTAAGAAATTACAGGACGCAGACGTAGCAATAATCTGGAGACCTCTTCACGAGGCCGAAGGTGCGTGGTTCTGGTGGGGTGCTGAAGGCCCTGAAGCATGCAAGGCACTTTACAGACTCATGTACGATGAACTCACAAACAAGTACGGCATACACAACCTTATCTGGACATGGACAGGTTCAACATCGCCGGATGCAGAGAAGTGGTATCCGGGTGATGATGTGGTTGATCTGGTCGGATACGACAAGTACAACGCTGCTGACGGTGAACCGAACCTAAGCTCAATCGCATCAACATTCTACAGCCTCGTACAGAGCACTGACGGTGAAAAGATGGTTGCCATGACGGAAAACGATTCTATTCCGTCACTTGAAAACCTTGTAAACGACAAGGCTGCATGGCTTTACTTCTGCCCGTGGTACATGAACTACCTTACAAGCGAGCAGAACAATCCGGTTGAAAACCTTAAGGAGATCTACCAGAGCGAATACTGCATCACACTTGATGAGCTTCCTGATCTGAAGACATATCCGATAAACGGAGAAACTGCCAGTAATTCGCCGAAGCCAACCGCGAAGACATCTGCGACACCCGCATCACAGGAACCGAAGGTAACGGAAACTCCTGCAGTTACAGAGCCTGTACCGACAGCATCACCGAAGGAAACAGCAACGCCAGATTCTGAAAACCTCATAAAGGGCGACCTCGACGGCAGCGGTAAAATAGACGTAACAGACCTTACAAACCTAAGTCTTTACCTTCTCGGTGACGTGAAGCTCACAGCAGAACAGGAAAAGGCAGCCGACGTTGACGGCGACGGCAAGATCCAGCTTACCGACCTCGCAAAGCTCCGTCAGTACCTTTCAAAGAAAATAGACAAGCTTTAATATTAATCCTTACCAAAAACGATCCGCTCACAGAATGAATTCTGCGGGCGGATCGTTTTTATGTTCGTTAAGGAAACGACTGATTTATTTATAAATCAGCGTGGGACACGGGGCGAGCCCTGCAATCTCCTCTTCCGGAAATACGGCAAAGCCGTATTTCCAATTTAATTAGTGTTTCCATAAATAAAAACACTAATTACGGGGGTGAGGGGGCGAAGCCCCCTCAATAAAATACCCCCTCCCGCGGGGAGGGGGCAGGGGGTGGGGATAAAACCACCTGAAATTACTTAATAACTCTTACTCTGATAACATTGTCAACAGCAGAGATCTTCTTTACTGTATCATCATCAATGTCCTTGCCTGTAGCATCGATCATTGTGTAAGCATAATCCTTCTTGCTGTTGCTTAACATGTTTTCAATGTTTACACCTGCGTTGCCGAGGATAGATGTGATCTTTGAGATTGTATCAGGAACGTTCTTGTGGATGATACAGATCTTTTCACCTGTAGCAGCCATTTCAGCGTTAGGAAGATTTACTGAGTTTCTGATGTTGCCGTTTTCGATGTAGTCGATGAGTTCTTCAGCGGCCATAACAGCACAGTTGTCTTCACTTTCAGGTGTTGAAGCACCGAGGTGTGGAAGAGCTGTAACGTTCTTGGCACCAATAACCTTTGCGTTAGGGAAGTCTGTAACGTAAGCTGCAACCTTGTCGCTTTCGAGAGCTTCGAGGAGAGCGTCTGTGTCAACGAGTTCGCCTCTTGCAAAGTTGAGGATGCGAACGCCGTCCTTCATTGAAGCGATAGCGTCCTTGCCGATGAATCCCTTTGTTTCGTTGTTGTACGGAACGTGGATCGTGAGGTAGTCAGCAGCTTCGAAAACGTCCTTCTGAGTTGGAACTACTGAAACCTTGTTTGAAAGCTTGAGAGCAGCGTTTACTGAAAGGAACGGATCAGTGCCGACAACCTTCATGCCGAGAGCAACTGCTGCATTGGCAACGAGGATACCGATAGCGCCGAGACCGATGATACCGAGTGTCTTGCCCTGGATTTCAGGACCTGCAAACTGTGACTTGCCTTTTTCAACGAGCTTGCCAACTTCGTCGCCTTCGTTCTTGAGTGAAGGTACCCATGCAAGAGCGTCTGCTACCTTTCTTGAAGCGAGGAGAAGACCTGCAATAACGAGTTCCTTAACTGCATTTGCGTTTGCACCCGGTGTGTTGAATACGCAGATACCTTCTTCAGCGCATCTGTCAACAGGAATGTTGTTTACGCCTGCACCTGCTCTTGCGATAGCAAGGAGGTTTGAAGCGAATACCATGTCGTGCATTGCTGCTGAACGAACCATGATAGCGTCCGGCTTTTCAACTGTATCTGAAATGTTGTAGTTTGCTTTATTGAAAACATCTGTACCGCATGCTGCGATCTTGTTTAATGTCTGAATATTATACATGACTGCCTCCGTAAATCAAGCATTTTCTGCTTCGAACTTCTTCATGAATTCTACGAGCTTTTCTACGCCTTCGATCGGCATTGCGTTGTAGATAGAAGCACGCATACCGCCTACTGAACGGTGACCCTTGAGGTTTTCGAAGCCTGCAGCCTTTGATTCCTTAACGAACTTAGCGTCGAGTTCTTCGTTGCCTGTGATGAAAGGAACGTTCATGAGTGATCTGTCCTTACCCTGTACAGTAGCCTTGAAGAGCTTGCTCTGGTCGAGGAAGTTGTAGAGGATAGCTGCCTTCTTTTCGTTGTGCTTCTTCATAGCTTCGAGACCGCCCATCTTCTTGATCCACTTGAATACCTTGCCGCAAACGTAGATGCCGTAGCATGGAGGTGTGTTGTAGAGTGAGTCGTTGTCAGCCTGGATCTTCCAGTTCATCATTGTAGGAGTCTGCTTGAATGCAGGACCGTCAGCGATGAGGTCTTCACGAACGATAACGATCTGTACGCCTGAAGGACCAATGTTCTTCTGAACACCGCCGTAGATAACGCCGTACTTTGTTACGTCAACTGGTTCTGAGAGGAAGCATGAGCTTACGTCAGCAACGAGTATTTTGCCCTTTGTGTTAGGAAGTTCAGGGAACTTTGTGCCGTAGATTGTGTTGTTTTCGCAGATGTAAACGTAGTCTGCGTCTTCAGGAATGTCGAGGTCTGAACAGTCAGGAATGTATGAGAATGTCTTGTCAGCTGATGAAGCAACTGCAACAGCTTCGCCGTACATCTGAGCTTCCTGATATGCCTTCTTAGCCCACTGTCCTGTGATGATGTAAGCAGCCTTACCATTCTTCATGAGGTTCATAGGAACGCCTGCGAAGAGGAGTGAAGCGCCGCCCTGAAGGAAGATAACCTTGTAGTTGTCAGGGATGTTCATGAGATCACGGAGATCCTTTTCTGCGTCCTTGATTATTTCATCATAAACTTTTGAACGGTGTGACATTTCCATAACGGACATGCCGCTGCCCTTGTAATCAAACATTTCATCTGCGCATTCCTTGAGGACTTCCTCAGGGAGAACAGCAGGACCTGCACTGAAGTTGTAAACTCTGTTCATTGTTAAATAACCTCCATATGAATATATATTATAGTATAATACGAAATCTGATTATATCAATAAGTGTGTTACAGATATAATGCGCACCTATTTTATTATATTCTTTTTTTTACGATAAGTCAATAATATCAGGCGGTATTTAATATCTAAAGTTTAGTCCGAATTATATACCGTATTTGGCCAAATATACTTTAAAGAAACACTGATCGTTACTGAAATCCGGCTTTGTTCTGATCCTTAGGGAAACGCTGATTTATTTATTCATAAATCAGCGTGGGGTCCGGGGCGAAGCCCCGCAAATCCCACCTCCGGAAATCCGGCGAAGCCGGATTTCCGATTTAATCAGTGTTTCCTTAGATGTGCTGATTTTTGTATAAACCGGCTGCAGACTTTGCTTTTTCTGACTTTTCGGTATTGATTTTTACATGCATATGTGATATGATTATGTCATAAAAATATAAACAGAAGGCGGGAAGATAACACAGGAAAACTAAAACGGGAAAAGGAAGGGATATGTTATGAAAAAAGAGCTGAAAAAGATAGTGACAATGACGGCGGCACTGGTTCTGACCTGCGGATGTATCGTGTCCGGACTGCGCCGGACTCCGGAATTAAGTTTTGCTGAAGGCAGTAACACTGAGCAGACTGAAAAGGTGACCGGAGACATAAACGGTGACGGTGCTGTAAATGCAGCCGATATTCTTAAAATGCTGCAGTACTTATACGGCGTCAGTGAACTTGATGAAAATGAAACTTTGAGAGCGGACGGAAATTCTGACAGCAAGATCGATGTGGCCGATTTCATACTTTTAAAAAATAAAATAACCGATCCGGATGCTTTATCTCCTGATGATCCGTTTTACGGAGCACTTGCTGCGCCTGATCTGAAGAATATAAGAAGAGAAAGCGGTGTTGATGCGATGGATTACATGAATTTTTCTGCCGCATCTGCTGAAGCTGTTCTTGTAGATTCTGAAGATGAAAATGGTGCGGAGAATCCGGTATATTCACCGCTTAGTTACTACATGGCTTTGTCTATGACTGCTGAATGTGCAGCGGGTAATACAAGAGACGAGATAGTTAAGGCACTGGGATCGGAAGATATCGAAAAACTCCGTGAATCAAATGAATCTCTTTTCAGGTGTGTAAACTTTGAACACGATGCTGCTAACTGTATTCTTTCAAATTCACTCTGGTTAAACAACAAATATGATTTTAAACAGGATACGCTGAATTTGCTTGCGAAAGATTACTACGCAGTATCTTTTGCAAAAGATTTCGGAAATAAGCAGACTGCAAATGAGATATCAGACTGGATCTCTAAAAATACAAAAGGAAAGCTAAATCCTGAAATAAAGATCGATGATCCTGAACTGGATGTAATGAAGATACTGAACACTGTTACCTTTAAAGCTCCGTGGGACGAGGCATTTAAGAGCAGCGGAAAAGAAGTTTTCCATAAGCGTGACGGTTCAGAGGTGGCCTGCGATTTCCTGAAAGAACAGACTAATGGTGCTGTTGGATCCGGAGATAATTACAAAGTTTTCTGTAAGAGTTATGATTACGGATTCATAATGAACTTCGTTCTTCCGGATGAAGGTGTTGATATAAATGATATCATCTCAGATTCTGACAAATTAGCGGCGATTTATACCGGAGATTATGAAGCCGAGGAATATGAGGTAGATTTTTCAATGCCTCAGTTTGAAGTATCGTCAAAGTTTGACCTTAAAGGATCAGCACAGAAACTTGGAATCAGTGATGCATTTAATTCCGGCAAAGCAGATTTCAGTTCATTGACAGATAACGAAAAGAGCGGCGCCTATATAGATGCAATTACTCAGGAAGCAGTGCTCAAAACTGATAAGGACGGCAGTGAAGGTGCGGCATATACCATTGTAGAAATAAAGGCATCAGCTTCACCAATGCCTTTACCAAATAAAACTGAATTCAAACTTGACAGACCATTTTTCTACTATGTTTCCTACGGCAGAATACCTGTGTTTGCAGGTGTTATCGATGAACCGGATAAAGCGGTGAAATAAAACATCCTCGGTATGCCTTCGGCATGCTATCTGTAAAACGAGCTTCACATTCCTTACGGAACGCGAAGCTCATTTGTTTTTCTGAAATCCGCTGCAGATTTTCCGTTTACAACGCTCCCGGCAGGTGATATAATAAGAACAATAAAAAAGACTGGAGATGATCACATGGAAAACAGGACGATAAGCGTGGAACAGATGCGTAAAAGTGATGCCTATACGATAGCTAATTTTGTGGAGAGCAGGGAACTTATGTATCGTGCTGCCATGGGAGTGTATAATTCATATGGGGGCTGGAAGGGGAAAAAGATCGCTATAGTCGTCGGCGGCGGAAACAACGGCGGTGACGGATATGCACTTGCCGGAATACTTAAGAAGGACGGTATTGATTCCGTTATCATAAAGGTATCTGAAAAGATGAGCGAGGACGGAAAATACTACAGCGGCATCGCAAATGAGCTTGGCGTCAGAAGTGAAGTGTTTGCTCCGGAAACTGATCTTTCCGGCTACGACGTTATCGTAGACTGCATTCTCGGGACCGGTTTTTCCGGCGAGGTCAGAGGAAATGCCAGAACCGCAATAGATGCAATAAACAGATCCGGCGCTTATGTTATCAGTGTGGATATAAACAGCGGAATGAACGGTGATACCGGTGAAGCGGTAACCGCTGTACACTCGGATCTCACCGTCTCCATCGGCTTTATCAAAAACGGACTGGTAACGGAATCTGCGAAGAAATACATAAAAGAACTTACCAATGTCGATATCGGCATAGTTCTTGTGGATGAATGACAGGATAAAAAGACGGCGGTGCATCCGGATTTGAAACCGGGTGTACCGCTTGTGTGCGTTATATTCGTTTTGCTGCGAAGGCTCAATACTCCGCCTGCCGCGAAAAGGTAAAATCAGCTTCGCTGATTTTGCTATTGATGAGCTGCCGGAGGCAGCTGACCGATTGGGGCTGTACACAACATCAATCCTGCGTGAGTTAAAGAATGGCTGAAAAGCAGCATAACAGCAATCAGCATGATGGAAATAACAGTTATTAAAAAGCATATACAGATTACTGCAAGTATAAAAAGTACTTTTGAGGCTGTTCTGTGCTTTTTGTGTAGAATCAGACCGATTATGGTAAGTATTACTGCGAGTAATACTGGAATGACTATAACAGCGATAATAGAACCGATTACAGCAAAAAATCCCGCGATAAGAAATGGTGCAAAAATAAATCCTACGAAGCCCATAGTTGTTCCTTTCGTATTATATTTGACAACTAATCAACTGTAATTGCAATTGGATATCCATTATCATCTTTGCCTAAGAAAAGAATAAAATTGCTTACGCCTTCTTTTAAGCTATTATTGGAATCTTTTGCGGTTGTTGTGTATGTTAGTTGTTCGTATATTTTTCCTGTATTAGTCTTTACATTAGAGTATTTAACTGTTAAAACCAAATAAGTAAGTTCTCCTTTGTAAAATGTTCTCATATTTTCTTCGCATGAATATTTATCATAACTGATTATTTTTCCATCTATTTCATCAAAGAACACTTGCCATTTTTCATTTAAGTCGGACTCGTCTTTTTTATTTTGACAAAAAAGTTCAGAGAGACTTTCAATATCTTCATTTTTAAGATAATCGAATACTTGTGTACTTTCTTTTTCTACTTCTTTACTGAGCCTGGTTTCTTCCATTATTTTTTTTACGCCACATCCTGACAAGATAAATATACTGATGAATATAAGAGCAATTGTTGTGATAAAACAGCAAAATGACGTTCTTGTAATTCGGTTATCATTCATAAGTAGAATCATCTCCCCACATAAGCCAGAAAGTATTATTGTCATCGTCAAATTCCAGATATTTTCTGTATCTGATATCAGATTTGTACAATATGAACACTTTGTACAAGTCTTCGAAATCCGACATATCAACCCTACTAACAACAGCGAGTTTGTGAACATCAACATTCCATGCGTATTCAGGATTCCATCCGCAAACCCACCACTGGAGTGTATCCGGTTTTCATGAATAGTTGATGCATGTTTTATCATAAATACAAAAGCAAGAGCCGATGACGTTTGACCACCGGCTCTGCGGATAAAAGGTAAAATCAGCTTCGCTGATTTTGCTATAGATAAGCTGCCTGAGGCAGCTAACGATTTATTGAAATGCGATTTTAGAAAATATAGTGGATAGAAGGAAGTTTTCAGCGAGAGTGTATAATAATTCGCGGTTGTTTAAGTTCTATCTGCACCAACGGCTAATTGTTTGTAGCCATCATCGTTTTTTTCTAAAGTCAACGCAAACACGCCAATTCCCTCTTCTTCAGGAAAGACATTATCTCTAACATCTGTGGAATACCCCATTTCTTCATATGTCTTTCCCGATTCCATTGTTATATTTTTGAAAGTCACTTTAATAACCAAAAGTGTTATTTGCCCATCTTTTACAGAACGTTGAGTTACCATCGTTGATAAATTATCATAAGATAATATTTTATCATCTAATTCGCTGTAAAATTCTTTCCATTCTGCGCTCAAATCATGTTCGTTCTGTTGCTTCTGACAAAATAATGACGAAAGGTTTTCTACATCTTCATTTTTCAAATATTCAAAAAGCTGTTCAGCCTCTTCTTTGGTTTCATTAACCAGTCGATCTTCTTCTATTACTTTTTCCCAACTGCAACTTGTAAAAGCTAATAGAATAATTACAAGAATAGCAGATAATCTGAAATATCTCATATAGCAAGTCTCCTTTTATTTTCATTATACCGTTTTTTATAATCTGCATCAAGGCTTTTATAATGATAAATTTATAAAACAGGTTGCACGTTTTATGCAAGGCGTGATATAATACTAAAAAAGATTTTATGTACAGGTTTGAATAAAGAAGAGAAAAACACCTTGATTATAGGAATGATTAAAGAATGAAAATGGCATATTTTAAATCAAAAATAGTGTTGCTGTTCACGGTTATTATAATATTGGGTTGTATATGGAGCGGAATGTACTGGTTTTCAGAACTGAGTATTAAAATATACGATTACTATACAGAACACTCCTTTTTAAATATAGTACGAAAGATTTATGGACATCGTACGTTTTTGGCATGGCTGTTTGCCGCGTTTTCTCTTTTTGATATTCGATGCATATTCAGAAACAGAGCGGATAAAGGAAAACCGATTATTAAAGATAAGCTAGCTGCTATAAATATGATAGCAGCGATATTATCTCTAATTCTTCATGTAATATCGATAGCACATATACTTGCACCTGTACTTTCAATATAGATTGATTTTTATGTCCATATATTTAATCCAAAACAAAAGTGTTTATGCATGATAGTAATAAAATAATAGCCGATGACTGGACGTCATCGGCTATGTTGAATAAAAGGTAAAATCAGCTTCGCTGATTTTGCTATAGATAAGCTGCCTGAGGCCGCTGACCGATTGGGGATGTCACGCGTCTTTCAAATCTCTGCGAAG
>CADAPI010000022.1 GCA_902789705.1 uncultured Ruminococcus sp. | reverse complement strand
ACAGTTACAGCCGCCTTCTACCTTGAGTTCTCTGATAATATTGATAGCTGCTGTACGGAGCATCTGGTACTCGCGGTCAGTAAGAGTAACTGCCGGAGCGATAACGATGGAGTCACCTGTGTGAACGCCGACCGGGTCAAAGTTTTCCATTGAGCAGACTGTGATACAGTTGTCCTTGCTGTCGCGGATAACTTCAAACTCGATCTCCTTCCAGCCGCTGATACATTTTTCAACGAGGATCTGTGTGATAGGTGAAAGACGAAGACCGTTCTTTGCAATATCACGGAGTTCCTCTTCGTTCTTTGCAATACCGCCGCCTGTACCGCCGAGTGTGAATGCAGGACGAACGATAACAGGATAGCCGATAACCTTTGCAAACTCAACTGAATCTTCTATTGTTTCAACGACCTTTGAAGGGATACAAGGTTCGCCGATCTTTTCCATTGTGTCCTTGAATGCCTGTCTGTCTTCAGCCTTGTGGATCGTAAGCGGATCTGCACCAAGAAGCTTTACATTATTCGCTTCAAGGAAACCTTCTTCTGCAAGCTGCATGGAGAGAGTAAGACCTGTCTGTCCGCCGAGTGTGGAAAGAAGGCTGTCCGGCTTTTCTATTTTGATTATTCTCTTGATAACGTCAAGTGTAAGAGGTTCAATGTAGATCTTGTCTGCCATCGCCTTGTCGGTCATTATGGTAGCAGGGTTTGAGTTTACGAGAACAACTTCAAGACCTTCCTGCTTGAGAGCACGACAGGCCTGTGTTCCTGCGTAGTCGAATTCGGCAGCCTGTCCGATAACGATAGGACCTGAACCTATAACAAGTACTTTCTTAATATCTTTTCTTAACGGCATTTTACTTTTCCTCCATTAACTGTACGAATTCGTCAAATAAGTAAGATGTGTCAAGCGGACCGCCATGAGCTTCCGGATGGAACTGTACTGTAAATGCTTTTTCGTTCTTGTATCTTACACCTTCGCAGGTCTTGTCGTTTGCATTGATGTGTGATACTTCAGCGATGCTTGTATCAACACTGTCATTAAGAACTGCATAACCGTGGTTCTGTGTAGTAACGAATGTCTTGTCGAGGGCAAGATCGATAACCGGCTGGTTTGCACCGCGGTGACCGTACTTAAGCTTTTCTGTCTTTGCCCCGTGTGCGAGAGCCATGATCTGATGGCCCATACAGATACCGAAGATCGGTATTCCAAGCTTTGAGATCTCGGCAACGTTCTTTATTACCTCAGTATTCTCGGAAGGATCGCCAGGGCCGTTTGAAAGCATGATGCCGTCAGGAGCGATCTCCTTTATCTCTGCAGCAGTTGTTCTGTCCGGAACAACGATTACGTCGCAGCCTCTCTTAAGAAGCTCCTCACGGATGTTTCTCTTGTATCCGAGGTCGATGAGAACTACTTTGTACTTACTGTTTTCAGCCTTGTATTCACACTTTTCAGGAACTGTGACTGTGTGAACGGCATCTTTTATCGTATATGCGTTAATAAGCTTTAAAAGCTCATCCTTCTTTGCGAAAACATCTTCAGTTGTGATGGCACCGTTCATAACACCGTACTCTCTTATCTTTCTGGTAAGACTTCTTGTGTCGATGGAATGGATGCCGATAATGTTCTGTTCCTTCAGGAAGTCATCGATATTTCCTTCGCAGCGGAAGTTTGAAGGAGTATTGCACCATTCTCTTACTATGTAGCCGCTTACATAGGATTTTGTTGATTCATAGTCTTCCTTATTCACGCCGTAGTTTCCGATAAGCGGAAAAGTCTGAACGACTATCTGACCGTAGTAGCTCGGGTCAGTAAGTGTTTCCTGATAGCCTGTCATGCCGGTTGTAAATACAACTTCACCGATAACAGTTCCCTTTGCACCGAAAGACTGTCCGGTGAGGACTGTTCCGTCAGCAAGGAGAATATAAGCTTTTTCACTCTTATTGAATAATGCCATTGTATCAGATCCCTTCAAAAGTCTTACTTACCAATTACAGATGTTATATCGTCACGCATTCTGATAACTTCACGTCTTGAAGCCTTTGCGAAATCCTTCTCGTCGCAGCCTTCCTTTGTGTATGCACACATGATGGCTCTTGATGAGTTTACGATCGCACCGAGGCCCTTTGCATCAAATGCACCCTTAAGGCCTTCAGCACCGCCGCCCTGAGCACCGTAGCCAGGTACGAGGAAGAATGTGTGCGGAAGTCTTTTACGGAGCTCGGTAAGCTGTTCAGGATAAGTAGCACCTACAACAGCGCCGACTGATGAGTAACCGTACTCACCGATCTGTTCGCTTCCCCACTTTTCACACATGTCGCCCATTACTGCATAAACTGTATTGTCGCCGATCTTCTGGTCCTGAAGCTCGCCGCTTGACTTGTTTGAAGTCTTGACGAGAACGAAGATACCCTTGTCCTTCTTTTCACAGATTTCGAGAAGAGGAGCGATTCCGTCTGTTCCGAGATATCCGTTTACTGTAAGGGCATCAGCACCGAAAGCTTCGATCATCTGTGAGCCTACCTGTGTAGCACCGAGATGAGCAGTTGCATAGGCAGTCATTGTTGCACCGATGTCGTTTCTCTTGCCGTCGGTCATAACGAACAGGCCCTTTTTCTGAGCATAGGCAATAGTCTCTGTAAGAGCCTTTACGCCCTGCCAGCCGTACATTTCATAGTAGGCAGCCTGTGGCTTTATTGCAGGAACAAGGTCGTATATTTCATCAATGATAGCCTTGTTAAATGTAAGAAGCGCATCCGCAGCACCTTCGAGTGTCTCGCCGTACTTTGCGAAGCTTTCTTTTCTGATGAACTCAGGAACGTAGTCAAGCTTCGGATCAAGTCCTGCAACTGTCGGATTCTTCTTGTCAATAATGTTCTTAATAAGTCTGTCAAATGACATAAATATATCCTCCCTGTTTTACTTTGTTTCGCTGTAAATGATTTTACCCTTTGAGATCGTGATCACCGGTTTTCCCTTAAGTGTCACGCCTTTGAAAAGAGTGTTGTGAGATTTTGAATGAAGCTTTTCCGGATCAACTGTCCATTCCCTGTTAAGGTCTGCTATGCAGATGTCCGCTGTGCTTCCCTCACGTATATATACAGGCTCAAGTCCGAGAAGCTTTCTCGGATTCTCTGACATGAGCTCGGATATTCTTTCAAGTGTTATCTTTCCTGTATGGTAAAGATAAGTAACTGTAGCTGCAAATGATGTTTCAAGGCCTACAACACCGTTAGGAGCCTTTTCAAAATCAGCCTTTTCATTTGCCGCATGCGGTGCATGGTCTGTAACTATGCAGTCAATTGTACCGTCGATAACTGCTTCAGTAATCGCTACAACGTCACGCTTTTCACGAAGCGGCGGATTCATTCTGAAGTCCGCATCGCGGGCAAGAAGCTTTTCATCGGTAAAGATGAAGTAGTGCGGAGCAGTTTCGCATGTTACCTTAAGTCCGCGTTTCTTTGCATCTCTTATAAAACCGATGCTTCCTTCGGTACTTACATGTGCAATGTGAACCGGAACTCCGGCAGCGCCTGCAAGAGCCATTTCCCTTACTGTTATGCTATCTTCAGACGCACGGTCCATACCCGGAACACCAAGCTTTTCTGAAACGGCACCCTTGTTCATAATCCCCTTTCCGATAATGTCCATGTCTTCGCAGTGCGAAGTGAGCAGCAGGCCGTACTTATCAGCATTTATAAGTCCCCTTCGCATAAGCTCAGCATTTTTTACCGGCTTTCCGTCATCGGAAACTGCGACTATGCCGAGTCTTTTGTACATTTCAAAATCAGCAAGCTCGCCGCCGGCCATTCCCTTTGTTATGCATGCTGTCTGGTAAATATCTATTCCAGTCTGAGCTGCCTTGTCCTTTATGTAATTAATAGTTTCCTCGTTGTCAACAGGAGGATTTGTGTTCGGCATACAGAGAACTCCTGTTACACCGCCTGCTGCAGCTGCTGCCGCACCTGTAAGTATATCTTCCTTGTGAGTAAAGCCCGGATCTCTGAAATGCACGTGCATATCAAAAAAAGACGGAAACGCTGTAAGACCTGTACCGTCGATAACAACTGCGCTATCGTCTTCAGGAGCGATTCCGACTTTCTGTATTTTTCCGTCACGGATATAAATATCATAGGTTTTATCAGATGAAAGCATTTTGTCAACAACTGAAATGTTTCTGATTATGATATTCTGATTCATTTTTCCCACTCATCCTTTCTGTAAACAATTCAAAGAAAACAAAGAACTTTCCGGTTTCCCGGTTCAATAAGATCTAATGTTTTCTTAACTGACTTTATGATTCAGGTTCATAGATAGTCACACTGTCTGTGCCGTCCATCTCTGTTACCTGTACCTTTACCATCTCTTCGTGAGAAGTAGGCAGATTCTTTCCTACAAAATCCGGTCTTATAGGTATCTCCCTGTGGCCGCGGTCTATGAGGACTGCAAGCTGGATACGCTGAGGTCTTCCTCTTCCGATAACGGCGTCAATTGCCGCTCTCGCGCTTCTGCCTGTGTATATAACGTCATCAACAAGAATGATGACCTTGTTATTTATATCAAAATCAACAGATGTGCCGTCCGGTTCAGATAATCTTCGTTTATCATCTCTGTACGGTGTTATATCGAGCTTTCCGCACTCTACTCTGGTGCCTTCGATCTCTTTTATTTTCTGTGAGATACGCTCAGCAAGAAAAGCACCTCTTGTAAGAATACCGATTATACAAAGATCAGCCGCACCCTTGTTCTGTTCGAGTATCTCGTAAGTGATCCTCGTAACAGCCCTTCTTATTGCACTTTCGTCAAGGATAACTGCTTTTTCTTTCAAGAAACAAACCCTCTTTACAACAAAAATACCTGTCCGCACAAGTCAGACAGGTATAATTATCCCAAGCTTATTTAACGTAATCATGTATGCAGATCATATCCGCAGGATACAGTTATATCCTGAAAATACCGGATGAACCGCTTCGTAAACTTAAAACAAATACCTTGCCGACCTCTCCGGATCAACTTAAAGGAGTTTCGTATAAATCATAGTAAAAGTCAGTTTAAAAACCCGACTTTCATATAATTATATCACACGCGGTTTGGTTTGTAAAGTTTATTTGATCCGTTTCTGATATTTTAGGCATGTTGATCTAATTTACATAACATATCGATCAAGGATTTATGTCATTATAATAGCATATCTGATTTACTGTTCTTAAGCGAAGGCTAAAACATATCTATGGTATTGTAATGACTTGAAGCCTTGCTGTCGTTATGAGGATTATCAGGTACAATAACTACATTGTAGTAATATGAGCCCAGACAAGTCATTGTGCCTGGATTATACCTGTTAAAATAAAGATCTACATTACCGTCTTTATCTGTTTTTACTGCAGTGATCTCCATTGTCATACCATTTACTTCATGAGTGTTCATTTCGATCGCCATTCGTTTATTGTCAAAGAAGTCATCACCTATGGTTATTCCGGCTTTTTCAAAAGCTTCTGCAGCTCCTTTATAACACCCGAAAGTCCGGTCATACTCTTCCTTTGTCGAGATCATCACTGTAAAATTTGCGGTGCCTCGAACCGTGAATTCACTGAACATGGCATAGTCATCGCTCAAATAGTAATTATCAATATCAAGGAAAATACACTGATCAGTAATATCTTTGATTTCTTCCTTGTCTGCATTTAATGTCATATCTGCCGAATCTGCCGGTGCAGTTTCCTTTCCGATATTTTCTCTCTTTTTGGAGATGAACGATCTTAAACATGCCAGATCGCCAATGTCTACGGAATGATCATACTCAACGTCAGCTGCTTCTTTGAGTTCATCATTTTCAAAGTTCTGGTCTCCTATAAGATAAAGCGAAAGTATTGAAAGATCTGAAACATCAACTATACTGTCTGAATTGAGATCTCCGTATATTATTTCGTCCTTTGCTTCTATAGTTCTGCCGCCGTTAATATTTGCTGCTGTTATTATCATTGCAAGTGCAGTAACAAATGCTGCTGTTTTTCTGTTATTTTTCATTTAACTTCATCTTCTCTCGTTTATCAGTGTTTTCTTAATCTTTCCATGTGACTTTGATCTGATCTGTGAATAAATCAGCGTTTTCTTAAGTGAATGCTATACCGGTAGTTCCCGGCTCAAACATATCTATGGTATTGTAATGACTTGAAGCCTTGCTGTCGTTATGAGGATTATCAGGGATTATAGCAATATTGTAGTAGTAAGCAGCTAACATTGTCAGTGTGCCAGGATTGTGTCTGTCAAAATAAAGATTCACATTACCTTCAGAATCTGTTTTCACAGCTGTAAGTTCCATAGCCATACCATTCGGTTCAAGCATGTCCATTTCGATCGCTATTCGATTATTCTCGAAAAAGTCATCAGTTACAGTTATTCCTGCTTTTTCAAAAGCATTTACAGCTTTTTCGAAACAGCCGATATACTTGTCGTAATCTTCCTTCGTTGAAATCATTGTGGTATATTCTTCAGCATAATCTTTTGCAAACTTACCGTAAATAAAACATTCTCCCCAGTAATCATCTATCTCTAAAAAAGTACACTGATCTGTGATATCTATAAGTTCTGAACTGTCTGCACTACCTGTCGTTTCTGTCGAATCTGCAGGTCTAGTTATCTTTCCGATAGTATCGGTCTTTTTTGAAAGGAACTGTCTTAAGCAGGCAAGATCTGCAAGGTCAATAGTTTTATCATACTGAACGTCAGCTGCTTCTTTAAGCTCATCGGTTTCAATCGGCTTATCTCCTATAAGATGAAGCGAAAGCAGCGAAAGATCAGTAATATCCACTTTTCCATCTGAATTAAGATCTCCGTATATTATTTCGTCCTTTGCTTCTATAGTTCTGCCGCCGTTAATATTCGCTGCTGTTATTATCATTGCAAGTGCAGTAACAAATGCTGCTGTTTTTCTGTTATTTTTCATTTAACTTCATCCTTTCTCGTTTATCAGTGTTTTCTTAATCTTTCCATGTGACTTTATAGTACGGAAGGCCTGCTCTGAACAGTTCTTTTGGCGTTGCAAGGCCGTTGATAACAGCATATTCCACCGTACATGAATATCCGTCTGAAAATTCTACAATGTATTTTCCCGGATATTCGACAGTATAGTAAAACCTGTCATCCTCAAGTATCAGCGGATCTTCATTTTCATCCCACTCTGATTTCGATGATACCCAGAAATGCCGTTCACCGCTGGTTGTTTCTGCAGGTAATTCCGTAAACGGTTCTTCTGTTTCATCTGTCGAATACGGATATGTTCCGGCGTTTCCTGTCAGCGCAATTGTTACAGGCTCCGCATTCTCAGTGCACGGATAGGTGCCGATTGGTTCTGTTACTGGTCTGGATCTCGTTGTTGCTTCAGTTGTAACCGGATAAGTGCCGATGTTCCACCATGGTTCTGTTGCCGGTTCTGCTTTTGTTGTTGCTTCAGTTGTACACGGATATGTACCGATGTTCCACCACGGTTCTGTCGATGCATTTACTGTAACCGGTACTGTGTAGGCCTGAGTTTCAGTGTCTGTATGCTTCGCTTCAGTAAGAGTTACTGTATACGGATCTGTATGCGGAACAGAAGCCGTAACATTCTGATTTCGTGTACTTTCGGTTATCTGTTTTCTGCTCGTTTCTGCAGGTCTGTTATCAAAAGACGAAACTGATCCGGTATTAGCTTCGTTTGTGATCATTCCGCCTGAAGATATTCCGGCAGACATTTCTGTTGTCTCGTATTCGGCACTGCTGTAAGCTGCTGTATGCGGTTCTGTCAAAGTATTAGCATACCCGTCATTTCCGGTGAAATCATGCTGATCATTGTTCTCTGAAGATATTTCAGGAAGCATAAGCTCATGATCATATTTCCTGCCCAGATCATAAAAATGGAATGCAACGAGCAGTGAAAATACTGCAGCTGCTGACGCCAATGCTGCTAATACCGGAAAACGTTTTTTCCTTCCGGATAATGTAACGCTGTCCGTTTCATTTCTTTTAAGATTCGCTTTTTTCAGAAAATCATCTGACAGGTGACCCCCTGAAGCTTCAAAGCTTTCCCTTATATCTTTCAGTATGTCTTTTTCAGTCAACGTTATCACCTCCGGAAATCTTTTTTAATTTTTTTAACGCGTTATTGTATTTCCAGATAACTGTTGGCCTCGGACGTCCGGTGATCTCTGCAATTTCTGCATGAGTAAACCCCTGTGAGTACATAAGAACTATCTCACGTTCCTCTTCTTTCAGATGCTTAAACAATGCTTTTACAGTTTCACTTGCCGTTATTTTTTCAAAGCAGTCTTCCGAAGGAATATTCTCATCGAGATCGGTCCTTTTTTTACTGCTTCTTATCCAGTCGAGCGACATATTACGGGCTATCATCATGATCCATGACTTCGCATTTTTCCCCGAAAAAGAGGGAGCCGCCGACCAGATCCTAAGGAAAGTGTTATGCATTATATCTTCAGCATCGAAATCAGATTTCGTATATACAAGCGCGAGTGAATAGACGCTTGTTTTCATTTCTGAATACAGTTCTGACAGTGCCTGCCTGTCATTTTCCTGTATTCGGAAAATAAGATGTTTTAAATTCTCATTATTCACCATATGGGATTACACTCCGTTTGAAAGCTTTCATATATAAGACGAACGGGAAAGCTTAAATATTTGAGTTTCCGGGAGATTTGTAGAATATTACAAATTCACGTTTTTAACTTATGCACATCGCACAAAACCAAATAACACCGGAGCAGCCAGCAAAGGCTTGTCACCGGTGTTATGATACAATATATCAGAAAAGTTATTATTTGATAAGAGTTTTAAGATTTTCGGCATACCTGGTACACAGGCCGATCATCCCATTTATTTTTTCCTCACCAAGCATAGCCATGCTCTGGTGTTCCGCATCGATTATCGTCGGAATAATTTGATCCGCATACTTTCTGCCTTCTTCGGTAAGCTTCACAAGTTTGTTTCTTCTGTCGGAAGTGATTTCCTCCATGGAGATATATCCTTTGCTGAGATAGGATTTCATAATTGCGCTTACCGTCTGTTTGGTTATAACTGAAGAACGGCATATATCATTCTGCGTGCATCCTTCAGGCAGAGTATAAAGCATGCGAAGTACGAAAAGGCTCTTGTAACCGAGGCCAAACTTTTTTGCATATTTCTCGTAGAGTGAATACTGCATGTATCTTACCGAAACATATTCCTCAGATTTTAACTCGATCTGTTCCTCTGTCATATCTGTACCCCTTTCATCTTTCTGGAAAATACTGACTTTGGCAGCATTTCCTTTGAAATGAAAAACTGAATTCCTTATAATTTTCTGAATGCAAGAACCGCAAACTCCGTACTCACCTTCATTGAATCGATCTGATCAAGCTTTTTAAAATCCTTTTCCGACGTTTTATAGTAATACGGAGTCATCATAAAAAGATTTTTTATATCTTCACATGATCCGAGATTTATTTTCCGGTGGAGTTCACTGCATCTTGCAAGTTCGAATCCTTCTATAGCATATTCTTTTACTTCATTTTTATACGGATTATCGTAAACAGCTTCCTTAAGTTCCCAGAGATGATTTTCAAGCGGAATGATCTGAATATAGATACCGCCTTTTTTCAGGACTCTGGAGAATTCCTCACCGCAGAACGGTGCAAAAACATTTACTATGATATCACAGGATGCTTCAGCCAGAGGAAGATGAAAAATACTTGCAACAGCTTTTTCGATCCCCTTTGCTCTGCTTTTGGCACAGGCAAGCGCATTTTTCGATATATCCACGGCAAGCACCGCGGCACTGATACCGGCACTCTGAAGTTTTTCGTAAAAATCGGAAGTGTAGTAACATTCACCGCATCCGGCATCAAGTATAACGGAACTGTTATTTGAAAACTTTAAAACGGTCTCGCTTATCTTGTCGCGGAGAGCGCTGTAATAGCCTTTATCAAGAAAATCGCGGCGGGCATGGACCATAATTTTGTCATCGCCGTGATTTCCGGATTTCTGTGACATGAGCAGATTTACGTATCCGCTTTTTGAAAGATCAAAGCAGTGGTTCTTTTCACAGACAAGAGACTTGTCACGGTTTTCAAGAGCACCGCTGCAAACAGGACAAACAAATCCTGACATGATCATTCTTCTTCGGCAGCGTCAGGGTTTTCCCAGTTATGCCATACGTTCTGAACATCGTCGTTGTCTTCGAGGTGTTCAAGAAGAAGATTCATCTTCTTTATGGACTCTTCATCTGTAAGTGTTACGTAGTTGTCAGGGATCTGTGCTGTTTCTGCTGAGAGAATAGTGTATCCCTTTTCTGTAAGAGCGTCTCTTACTGCGTGAAGATCTGCAGCTGCTGAAATGAATTCAACTGTATCGTCTTCAATGCTGTAGTCATCTGCACCTGATTCAACGCAGTCTTCCATGAGCTTGTCTTCATCGTAGCCGTTGTTTTCAACTTCAACTATACCGCGGCTTGTAAACATGAATGATACGCATCCGCTTGTTCCGAGGTTGCCGCCGAATTTATCAAAGTAATGACGAACATCACCGGCTGTTCTGTTCTTGTTGTCAGTAAGTGTTTCTACGATAACGGCAATACCGTTCGGACCATATCCTTCATATACGATCGAGATGTAATCGCTCTTGTCTTCGCCGCCGCTTGCCTTCTTGATAAGTCTGTCGATGTTGTCACTTGGTACGTTATTAGCCTTAGCCTTGGCAATAAGGTCACGAAGCTTTGCGTTGGTTGTCGGATCAGGGCCGCCTTCCTTAACGCATACTGTCATTTCACGGCCGATCTTTGTGAAGATCTTAGCTCTGGCCTGATCAGTAGCTTCCTTCTTTCTCTTGATTGTACTCCATTTTGAATGTCCTGACATTTCAGTCATCCTCCTTCGTTTCAGATAATATGATTTTCATTAATTCTTCAATACGTTCTCTTCTGCCTGTAAGATGCAGAAATCCAAAAAGGCACTCAACTGCAGTTGCCCTTCTGTAATCTATTATATTGGCGCTTTTCGGTGCGGAAACGCCTGTTGCATTTCTGCCGCGCTTGAGTATGGAAACCTCGTCCTCATCAAGATACGGAAGAATAACGTCATAGGCCTTCGACTGAAAAACTGCACATACTTTTTTTGTTGATGCAGCGTGAAGCTTCGATACAGCAGTATTTGCCTTAAGAACAATATGCTCACGGACAAGCTGTTCGTAAACAGAATCTCCTAAAAAAGCAAGTGTAAGAGGAGAATACTGCATTGCTTCCCTTGCTGATAAACTTTTATCCGTAAGCTTCACCCCTACTTAACGTACTCGAACTCAAGTCCGAAAATATCGACCGTGTCGCCTTCTTCAATACCCATTTCCTCAAGCTTGTTAAAGACGCCGCTTGTCTGAAGTACTCTCTGAAGATACTGAAGTGAAGAATAGTCGTCAAGATTAACTGTTCTGAGGATAGGTTCAAGCCAGTTTGCCTCGACAAAATAGATATCCTCTTCCTTTGTAACTGTGATCTTCTTACGGTCGTCTTCGATCTGCATGAGTTCTTCTTCAGGGATCTCTTCCGGCTCGTATTCCTTGATAGGAGGAAGCTTGTCGAGTTCTCCTGAAATGTATTTTATAAGCTCTGCTGTTCCCTGTGTTGTGGCAGCAGATATCTCAAAAAAGGCGTAACCCTTTTCCTCGATGTACTTTTTCAGTGCATCGATCTGTTCAGGGGTGGCCATATCTGATTTGTTGGCAGCAACGATCTGCGGACACTTTGCAAGATCAGGACTGAACTTTTCAAGTTCAGCGTTTATTATGTCAAAATCTTCAGCAGGATCTCTTCCCTCGGAACCTGATACATCAAGTACATGAAGTATAAGGCGGCAGCGTTCAACGTGTCTTAAGAACTCATGTCCGAGTCCTATACCGTCGCTTGCACCTTCAATAAGACCAGGAATATCTGCCATTACAAAAGATTTTTCCGCTTCCACCTTTACCACACCGAGAACCGGTACAAGAGTAGTAAAGTGATAGTTTGCTATTTTAGGCTTTGCCTGGCTTACAACAGAAATAAGAGTTGATTTTCCGACATTCGGGAAACCAACAAGTCCTACGTCAGCAAGAAGCTTAAGTTCGAGTGAAAGTTCAAACTCCTCACCCGGATAACCCGGCTTTGCAAACTTAGGTATCTGTCTTGTCGGCGACTTGAAGGCAGAGTTGCCTTTTCCACCGTTGCCGCCTCTGGCAATGACCTGTCTGTCCTTCCTTGAAAGGTCAGCTATTATTCTTCCGGTATTAAAGTCCCTTACAAGAGTACCGCGCGGAACCTTGATGATAAGGTCCTGTCCGTTTTTACCGGTACAGTGCTTTGCGCCTCCGTTTTCTCCGCGCTCGGCAATGTATTTCTTTTTATATTTAAAGTCTATAAGGGTCGAGAAGTTGTCATCTATTACAAAGATAACATCTCCGCCCTTGCCGCCGTTTCCTCCGTCCGGACCACCGGCAGCGACATATTTTTCACGATGAAATGATACCGCACCGTCTCCGCCGTCTCCGGCCTTGACTCTGATCTTCGCCTTGTCAACGAACATTTTTAATCACCTTCCATGTGTGCCTGACCGCACATGACTATGGAAACAGGACATATAAACAGTACGTAAAATGAAAAACTGCATTTTACTGTCCTCCGTAAATACGGATACGTCAGTGTTTCCCTGAGTAAATCTCATTATACAATAAAATCCCAAGCAAAGCATATGCTCGGGATTTTTACTGTAAATAAAAAGCGTTTTATTACTGTGCAGCGTAAACTGATACTTTCTTACGGTCACGGCCGAGTCTTTCGAACTTAACTCTTCCTTCAACCATAGCGAAGATTGTATCATCAGAACCGATACCTACACCATTACCTGGATGGATGTGTGTACCACGCTGACGTACGATGATGTTGCCAGCCTTAACGAACTGACCGTCTGCTCTTTTAACACCTAATCTCTTTGACTCAGAATCACGGCCGTTCTTTGTAGAACCTGAACCCTTCTTATGAGCAAAAAACTGCATACTAAGATTTAACATATCTTACACCTCCGAAATTTTAGTTTTAATCGTTCTTTCAAAAGATTTGCCAAGAAAATCAAGATGAACTTTAAGACCTTCGATGATCTTTGAAGCCGTTTTCTGATTTTCCTCACTGATTTCCGCAATCTTCAGAGTAACTGCATTATCTGCAACTTCCGTTTCAGCTTTAAACTTAAAACTGTCTGTTATAAGATCGGCTGTAAGTTCAACTGCTGATGAGACACTGGCACAGACAATATCAAATCCATGATCGTCATAACCTGCGTGTCCGCTGACTCTGAAACCCGAAAAATCACTGCCCTTTTTATAAAAAACAGCAGTTATCATTCGTGATTAAGCCTTGATTGCTTCGATCTTAACCTGAGTGTAAGGCTGTCTGTGGCCCTGTCTTCTCATTGAAGAACCCTTCTTTGGCTTGTAAGTAAGAATGTTGATCTTCTTGCCCTTGCCGTTCTTAACAACTGTAGCAGATACTGTAGCACCGCTTACGTATGGAGCTCCAACTGTAAGACCCTTGTCTGTGTTCACAGCAACAACCTTATCAAAGCTAACCTTTTCGTCAGCTTCAACTGCGAGCTTTTCGATGAATACTACATCGCCCTCTTTTACTTGATACTGCTTACCACCAGTTTCGATAATTGCGTACATTTTGGTTTACTTCCTTTCCAAAAAACTCGCTGTACAAGGTGTGTTTCGTTTAAACGGAACAACTTGCAGACCTGTATACATGCGGCTTTATTATTTTACCATATAAATCTAGGGTTTGTCAAGCTTTTTTTATATTAAACGGAAAAAAATTTTATATCATGATACCTGCTGTGATGACCACTGCGCAGATAAGTACAGCAAAAATATCGTTTCCTCCGAAAGGATATTTTTTATATCCGCTTTTTGATGTTCTGCGGTTGAATCCGCGGAGTTCTGCTGCAATTGCACTTGAATCTATCTTCTTTACAGATGAGATAAGAAGCGGAACGCAGAGCGGAATGATAAGACCTATCTTACGGAAAATATTTTTTGTATCGAATTCAACGCCTCGTGCAGTCTGCGACTCGATAATGCCTGCCATTTCAGAAGCGAATACAGGAATAAAACGAATTACAGTGATAACAGCAAACGCATATTTATAAGGTATCTTAAGTTTCGATACCATTACGTTTGCAAGGTCACTCATCTGTGTTACTGAGAGCATTACAGCAAGCGGAAGAGCTGTGGCTAAAAGTCTGAGAACAAAAAGAAGAGAGAAATAAACGCCGTCATCTGTTATAGGCAAATTAAGTCCCGGAATTGTAAAGAGTGCATTTCCTGATCGTACGAAAAGAACCTGTACTATAAAAAGTACAATGGAAAGCTTTAAAAGACCGGAAAGAATTGATAATGCCATTTTGTGAATACCGGCCGCAAATGCTATAAGAAGATTTATAACAATAACACCTGCAACAAAATATATGTTGGAACTTACAAAGCACATTGCACAGAGCACAACAGCAAGAAAAAGTTTTGAAAGCGGATTCATTTTATGGAATATTGAATTACCGTCTTTATAGTCAAGAAATCCTTTCATTGTTTACACCCTCACCTTTTCTTTAATTTTCTGAAACATTTCCTCATGAGTATAAACATCATCAAAGCCTTCAAAACGAAGAGCAAGATCTGCTATCTGAGGCGGTAAAAGTCTTGCTTCGGAAAGCACTTCCATGTTCTTCATGACCTTTCTCATTTCATCGAAAGCTATCATTCTTCCGTCTGTCATTACAAGGACCTTCTTTGCGAAGTCAAGAACAAGTTCCATGTCGTGCGTTACCATTACTACTGTAGTGCCGCGTGAATTGAGTTCCGAAACTATATTAAGGATCTGCATGCACTCGGCATAGTCAAGTCCTGTAGTAGGCTCATCAAGTACGAGGACATCAGGCTCGGTCACGATTATAGATGCAAGAGCGATCTTCTGACGTTCGCCGCGGCTTAAGCTGAAAGGATCGTGCGACGGATCAAAACCGAATTTTTCAATTATCGTATCAACACGCTTCTGAGCATCAGCATTATCAGCACCTATACATTCCATGCTGAACATAAGCTCATCGCGTATGGTATTTTTACATATCTGTCTGTCAGGATTCTGGAACAGAAATCCGATGTGTTTTGCAAGCATACTTGTACGTGTTGTCTTTGTATTTAAACCATTGATGACAACATCGCCCGATGTTGGTTTTAATATACCGTTGAAAAGCTTGCTCATTGTTGTCTTGCCGGCACCGTTTGAACCGAGTATGGCAACAAAATCGCCTTTTTCAATATGAAAGTTTAAATTCTTTATAGTATCTTCAGTCTCATATCTGAAACATACATTTTTAAATTCGATCATTTGCTATCTTCCCTCCGCGATCAGATTATGCTTCGAACCATTTTTTCAGCACTGTCAAGTTCAGCAGGATATACACCGTCATAAAGTCCGTTTTCATGGAGCATTCTTGCAAGTGTTACGATTCGCGGACAGTTGATGCCCATTTTTTCAAGATCTTCGCTGTGTTCAAGCACCTTTTCAACTGTATCATAGTGAACTGCTTTTCCCCCGTCAATAACAAGGAGTTTGTCGGCAAATTCACACTGAAGCATGATCTTCTGTTCAACAACAATGATGGTCATGCCGTATTTTTTATTGAGTTCCTTCAGAAGTTCGAATATTTCACGGCTGCTCTGCGGATCAAGTTCACCCGTAGGTTCGTCAAGAACAAGTATTTTCGGTCTGAGCGCGATCATAGCTGCAATTGCAGTTTTCTGTTTCTGACCGCCGCTGAGAGTTCCGATGCTTCTGGTCCTGAGTTTTTCGATACGAAGTGCTTTAAGAGCCTCATCGATTCTTTCCTCGATCTCCTCAGCCGGGCATCCGAAATTTTCTAGTCCGAAAAGTATCTCATCCTCCACGATTGTTGCCGTCATCTGAGCGTCGATATCCTGAAAAACGCAGCCTACTTCCCCTGCTATCTTTTCAGGTTTGTTATCAACAGTATCAAGGCCGTTCACCTTTACAGCACCATAAAAATCACCCTTGTAGTGATGCGGTACTGTTCCGTTGATCGCATAGGTAAGAGTCGATTTGCCTGCACCGCTAGGTCCTATTACCCCGATGAACTCACCGTCGTTAATTGTCAGATCAATACCGTCAAGAGCAAATTTCTTACCGCCCGAATACATAAACTTCAGATTATTAAATTCGATCATCTGCTATTTTCCTTCCGTTTGTAATTTATATTTGTCGTATATCAAAATTATAGTGAATGCCGGAACGGGTCTGACATTCACTATAAGTTATACTGTCTTAAAATATCGAATCTGGATTACTTCTTGAATGCAAGCTTTACAGGAGCGTAGAGTACTGAAACGATAATTGTGTTAATGACCGATGTACCCATGATGATTCCCATAAATACTGAAAGAGCAACCGGCTTTACATCTGCACCTGCGTAGTAGAGGATGTAGAGGAGGCCGAGGTAAACCATACCGCTTGTGAATGTTGAAATGAATGTACATACTGCAGGAGCTAAATCAACCTTACCGGCTTTCATCGGGATCTTAAGTAAGAGATACATGAGAAGCGCACCAACGAGCTCACTACCAATATTGATAAACGGTGTTCCCGGGAAGAACTGACATGTAACGCCTGCGAGGATACCGATTATAGCAGCTTCGCGGAATCTTGGTCTGATTACGAGAATAGCAAGGCAGTACATTGCAATGATGAAGTTAGGCTTCATACCGCCGAAGTTGATAACTGAACCGGCAAAGAACTTAAGAACAGCACCTGCTGCAAGAAGTACAGCTACAAAAATGATTTCCTTAAGTCCGAATCCTGTAGTTTCCTGTGTCTTAACCACTCTTTTTTCGCTTACGTTTTCCATGATTAAACATCCTTTCAAAAATAAAAAGTTTTTGTGGAGTGCTGTCAGTATCGTAATTGACCCCGGACACAAAAAAATCCTTATGTACCGTTGCCGGTACATAAGGACAGAATAATTTCTGCGGTGCCACCTTAATTGTCTGATCAAATCAGACCGCTCTTACGAAAATGCCAACACATTTTCTGCCGTTAACGCCGGCTTACGTTTCCGCTACTAAATACTGAGTATTTTTCACTTCACCCTCAGCGATCCATTTACCATACTGCATTTCCGCGGTTTTCCAGCATCCCCGCTCTCTGTAGGCGCATGACATGATTTTATCTTCGCATCACAGGTTTAATTGTTTATTACAATTGGTATTTTAGCACATTAAAATTTGTTTGTCAATAGTATTTTCCCTATTAACTCTTTAAAAAATCAAGATTGTAAGAGTGATAAAATACACACAATGGCGCGCTGTAGTTTTTATATATAGTAAACGAAAAAGTATTTTACGTTTACTGTCAGCTGTAATGCACGGAATAAGCCGTGTCTATTACGCTTTATTCAGTCGTTACTCCGGCAACCTTCTGAAGGAATAATGTATTGAATTCATCCTGACTGACTTCCTTTGCTCCCGCCGGAACTGAAACCACACCGTCATCAAAGCTGTCATCAAGAGCTTCAATTTTCATTATCGTGTTGTCACTATTCTGTATAGCATAAAGTCTGTCGCCGTCCATAATAAACTTTGAAACAGTACCGGTCGTACCCTGATAGAATTCATCGTATTTGTAAGTTTTGCCCTCAAGCTCTGTTTCGCCGCTGCTTACATAGCCGTAGTCTTCGAACATATCTACGGAATTTGTATCATTATCTTCAACAGGAAGCTTGTAGTATACATCGTCGATAATTGTGTACTGGGTCTTGTCCTTGTATATGTTTGTGTATACCGTATTCATAAATTCAACATTGACAAGAATGCCGCCGTTTAAGTAGTAGATCTCCTGACTCATTGACTGACCTGAAACATCTGTGCTGAATTTAAGATGATATTTGTCTGAAGTAAGCGTTTTAACTGCTTTTTCACTGACTATTCCGTCAAAATCATAAGATACCTGTACTGATGTGTCAGTGCTCTCTGCTACAGCTGATTCATCATTAGTACCGTCAGACGCACTGCTTTCCGCAAGCGAAGACGTATCATTCTTTTCTGTCTGGTTGTTTTCCTTACCGTCACATGAAGTGAAAACAACGCAGATGCTGATGGCAAGATTTATTCATAAATCAGCGTGGGGCTCCGGGGCGAAGCCCCGCAAATCCCACCTCCGGAAATCCGGCGAAGCCGGATTTCCGATATAATCAGTGTTTTCCTAAATATAACCGCAGTTTCCGTAAGCATAATACTTTTATAATTATAACACTTTCGAGCAAATATGGCAATACAGCAATTTCACAATTTTAATTTGACTTTAACTACTGTTTATGATATACTGTTAAACTGAGAAAAGGAATTATCAGGTTTTAAGCTGTTCATTTCTCAGGAGGTGTTTACCATTCCGTCACACTGGTATATATTTTTTGCTGTTCTCATTGGATTATGTGTGATCCTCAGCAGAGACAGAAGAAGAAAAATAATAATCAAAAAGAATATTCGAATGAAAAAGAAAGGGGTAAAAAGAACTATGCCACTGGAAATGCTCAATGAATGCATCGGAAAAGAAGTTATTATCTGCGTCGAAGGTGAACTCAGCGGTTTTAAGGCAAACGTGATCGCTGTAAAGGACAACTGGATCAAGGTTGAGGAAAAGAACAATGTACGCCTTATAAACGGTGATATGATCACTCAGATATACATTCCAAAAAAGAAATAAATAAAAAATAAGATGCATCACATAAAAATGATGCATCTTATTTTTTTCTCGTGATTTTATCCCCATTTTCCTTAAATACCCCGGCCGATCCTTCCAATAATCCTTAAGTAATTGTTCCCCAACAAAAACTATCTCATATCGCCCCGCCGATCAGAAATCCTCATCAGCCTATATCATTTCCCCTGTAACTATTTCTTTTTCTGCACCCCACCGGTCTGCCTCGCAATAATCCGCAATAACATTGTTCCCCAACAACACTATCACAACTCCGACGCTTTCCCCAGCAGAAGTGATCCTCAATAGTCCCGGTGACAAGTCCTGTCCCCCAACAAAACTTTGTCTTCTTCCCCTTTTTTTCATCAACGAAATACCCAATAATCAATTGAACTGTCCCGTCCCCCAACGAAACTGTTCTTATACCATAGACCCCATTTCACGGTTCCCATATAATCCGTTTTATCAGCCTGTAAAATCAAAAAACCCACAGTACGAATACTGTGGGTTATTCTCATTTATCAGTGTCTGTGCAATACGTAGTAAATACTAATTTAAAGTATTTATTATCATTGCAGCTGGCTGACATTCCACAGTCCCTATAGCTTTGCGTCACATCTTTTCAGATGCTTTGCCCTTCTGATAATATCAGTATGGATGTTTTTGTGAAACATCTTTAACTGATGTTTTTATTATATAGCATCGTCACTGATTTGTCAACCGTTTATAACAAAGTTCAGCACTTTATGCAATTAGAAAAAACATTCATTGTGCAAGTTGACAAGTAAGTGTTTTAAATCATCCCTTGATAGCACCGGCAATAAGACTTTCCTGGATCTTTCTGCTGATGAACGCATATACAAACAGTGTAGGGAAAGTTGCAATTACAAGAGCTGCACCGATCGGACCCCACTTGGTTGTATATGAACCGAAGAATGTATTGATAGCAACAGGAAGAGTGCTGAAACGCTTTTCACTGTTGAAGATGTTTGCGAACATAAGTTCGTTCCACGCCTGAAGGAAAGTAAAGATAATTACTGTCGAAATAGCAGGCTTCATAAGCGGAAGAATGATCCTGAAAAAGATACCGAATGTACCGCATCCGTCAAGACACGCGGACTCTTCAAGCTCCTTCGGAATATTAACCATAAAGCTTCCGAAGATCATTATTGCCATAGCAAGCGAGAACGCTGCGTAAGGTACGATAAGTGCCTGATATGAGTTAAGCATCCTGAGTGACTTGAGCATAAGGAATACGGGAAGAAGTGCTGCGTGGATAGGAAGTGTAAGACCAAGCATGAAAATATTGTTTGCCGTATCACGTCCGCGCCATTCCATTCTTGTAAGCGCATAGCAAGCCATGAGTGCACATACGATAGTCAGTGCGATAGTAAACACTGAAACGATGATACTGTTTTTAAATCCGAGAAGTATTGTACTGTCGCGCATCAGTCCTGTACTTAATGTACCGGAACGCATTGCATCCGCGTAGTTGGACCACATCCAGTTTTTCGGAAGGCCAAGTACATTTTCGCCGAATATTTCAGCATTCTCCTTCAGTGAGAATGTGAACATCCAGTAAAGCGGAAATACACAGAGAACCGTCCAGATAAGAAGGACTACATACGCGCCGACAGGCACCTTATTTATTTTTTTACTTTTCATCGTAATCCTCCGTTTTTATTCCTTTCTTGATCAGTATAGCAAAGAAGAAGCAAAGGAAAATAATCATTACCGCAATAGCACTTCCGTAACCGTAACGGCTTTCATCGAAAGTCATATTTACCATGAGGGTACTCGGCACTTCACTTGCGTGGTCCGGGCCGCCTCTTGTGAGTACGTAAATAAGGTCGAAAGTTTTAAGTGAACCTGTAACCGCGAAGATAACGCAGATCTTAATAACAGGTTTGAGTAACGGAATGATGATCCTTGTGTTGATCTGCCATTCGTTTGCGCCGTCAATTTTCGCTGCTTCAATAACGTCAGGTGATACGCTCTTGATACCTGCATACATAAGAAGCATATGATAGCCGACATACTGCCAGAGGTTAGGAAGAAAAGCTGCAAGAAGAACAGTCTTTGGCTCAGCAAGCCACGCTGTCTTAGCCAGACTGTGAAGTCCTATTTTGTCGAGAAGTACATTGAGAACACCGTAATTCGGATTATAGATCTTAAGCCAGAGCTGTCCGATTACAACTGTTGACATAAGTACAGGAATAAAGAAGACTGTCATAAAGAAACGCTCGCCCTTTATACCCTTGGATATCATAAGAGCCAGTGCCAGTGACAGCGGAAGCTGAATGAAAACTGACAGAACTGCAAGAAGAAGAGCGTTGAGTGTTGTTTTTGGGAATCCGGCTGATTTACTTGTAAAAAGTTCAATGTAGTTATCAAAACCGATAAACTTCGGTTCTGTGATACCGTTCCAGTCCTGAAGGCTGTAGATGAAAGACATTATAATAGGAATTATAATGATTCCAGCAAACAGGATCACTGCCGGCAGCATAAACACTGTTATAGCCAGTTTATTTTTTCTTATGCTTTCCATATAAGACCTGCCTTTACGAGATAATAACCCTTTATCATAGCACTGACCGGCTGGGAAACCGGTCAGTGCTATGATATTATTGTAAGGATTTCAAGGAAAATTCAGATTAGAATTTATTTTTAATGAAGAATTGGAAAGTTAAATTATTTTTCAAGTTGAGCTGCCATTTCCTTCTGGAAGTCTTCAGGTGTGATAGAACCTAAGTAGAGCTTCTGGAGAAGTGCAAGGTATTCGTTAGCATCTTCTGATTCAAGAAGTGTATCGAACCAGAGTGTAAATGATGTAGCGCTGTTAGCGTATTCTGTTACCTTCTTTGTGAGTTCAGGTACAGTAGAATCATCATAGTTTACCTTCCATGCAGGGATACCAGCACCTGAGAGATAAGCGTACTTAGAAATGCCCTTTGTTACTTCGAAAGCAAATTCAGCTGAAAGATCAGCATCCTTTGTAGAAGCTGCAACCATAAGTGAGTCAGCACCACCGCCCATGAAGTCTGTGAGTTTAGCATTCTTGTCATTTACAACCGGGATAGGAGCAACTGAGAAGTCTGTAGGATCAGCAGCGTCTGTCATGATAGAACCGCCCATCCAGCTTCCTGTAAAGTACATAGCTGCCTTGCCTGCATAGAATTCAGCACTTGCTTCGTCGTTTGAAAGTGCAGCAGCACCGTCTATAAATGCTCCGATATCAGAGAGTTCCTTGATCTTCTGAGCTGAAAGGAGGAAGTCAGGATCTGAGTAAGAACCACCCTGCTTGAGGAGTGTCTTCTGAAGCTTTTCAGGACCTACAGACTTAAGTGTAAGACCATCGTGAAGCATAGCAAGAACCCACTTGTCCTTGGCGCTTGTAGCGATAGGTGTTACGCCTGCAGCCTTGAGTGTTGTACATACATTTACGAAATCATCCCATGTTGCCGGAGCTTCGAGGTTGTTTTCCTTGAAGATCTTCTGGTTGTACCACATTGCTGATACTGGAGTTACGATTGTTGAACCGTAAACCTTTCCGTCATATGTGATGTTTGCAACAGCTGCTTCTGAAAGATCTTCCTTATAGTTTCCGTAGTAGCTTGTGAGGTCGAGAACCTTGCCTGAGTCAACGAATGGCTGTGAGAAGCCGCCAGCCCATGTATAGAATACATCAGGGAGTTCGTTAGCTGCTACTGCAGATTTGATCTTTGTCTTGTATGATTCATTTTCAAATGTTTCGTGAACAACCTTTACTCCAGGATGTGATGTTTCAAAGTCCTTGATAGCATTAGCATAAGCTGTGTGGAATGAGTCACTTTCTGTAGCTATGCTCCAGAGTGTGATAGTTGTTTCCTTAGCAGCGTCATTACCTGCATTGCTGCTTGGATCGCTGCCAGTCTGTGAAGTGTCTGTACTTGCTGCCGGGCCGCATCCTGTTACTACTGCTGCCATAAGAGCGGCAGCTGCGATTCCGCTTAAAATTCTTCTGATTTTCATAATATAAAATTCCTCCTGTTTGTGAAATTATTTTGTCATTTTTCACATCTCTTGATGATTCAATTATAGCTCATTTATCGCTCTTATGGAATGCATTATCTTTACCGATGTAGGTAATATTTTTACGAGTTGATTTTATACATCATGTGAACGATGACCAATATTCCTTCTGCAGTTGAATATCTTATTATCAGATTCGCACAAGTCAGACGTTTTAAACATCATATTTTCACCAATGCAATCACAATAATTGGAACAATGAACAGCAATTTTTGACCAGCGCTTACTAATGAAAATTGCTCATTTCATTTTTCCTGATGTACAATATATATAAAAAGTAATTGACTTTAAGGCCGTAACAATGTATAATTACATTATACTGTTTCTCACAAGGAAAGGAACAGCAGTTACACTATAAAACACGAACACAAAGGAGGAATCATCATGGCCATTTCACTTCAGAAGGGTCAGAAAATTGATCTTACAAAAACAAACCCGGGGCTTCAGAAGGTAATCGTAGGACTCGGCTGGGACGTTAATAAATATGACGGAGGCTCAGACTTCGACCTCGACACATCAGCTTTCCTGCTCGATGCTTCCGGTAAAGCGCCTTCAGATTCATCATTTATCTTCTACAACAATCTCAAGTCAGAATGCGGTTCTGTATGCCACATGGGCGATAACCTCACAGGCGCAGGCGACGGCGATGACGAACAGATCAAGGTAAATCTTGCAACAGTGCCTGCCAACATCGAAAAGATCGCTTTCACTGTTACAATACATGACTATGAAACAAGACAGCAGAACTTCGGTCAGGTATCAAATGCTTACATCCGTATCCTCGATGAAGCTACAGGCGTTGAACTCATCAGATATGATCTCTGCGAAGACTTCTCGATCGAAACATGTCTCGTTGTAGGCGAACTTTACAGACACAACGGCGAATGGAAATTCTGTGCTGTAGGAAGCGGCTTCACAGGCGGTCTTGCATCACTCTGTTCCAACTACGGTCTTAACGCAGGCTGATAAAAAACAAACACATATAAAAACAAACACATATAGTAAACGAGAGAATATTCTGACGTTCACTATAACAAATGCCTCTGTCCATCAGCGACAGAGGCATTTTTCATTTTTATTACTTATATATATCGTCCTTTTTCTTTTCCAGTTCTGCTTCAAGCCATGATTTCAGTTCTTCAAGTCCTTCAGGCGTTTTTTCAAACTCCTTCACATCGACTATGTCTTCCTCCGAAGTTTTATTAAGACAGAACTTTCCCATCCAGACGGTAACAGTAAGCACATCACCGTTTACTATTTTATAATTGAAGGTATTGGCCACGCTGCCTGTGTAATTATTTTTCTCGGCAAAATACGTAAAGCCGGGTATATCAAATACTTTTTCTTCTTTTTGCATTTAAGACCTCATGAATAAATGTTTTTTCCGAATTTCTTCGGCATTATGAACTTTGTAAAGCAGTCATTGAAATAACGGTCCGTCATACCTGATATATAGTCAACAACTATCCTTCCCTGCATATTGTTTTCAGAATACTTTTTAAAATACTCAGGATTGTACGAGCTTAAATAATCGCTGTATATCTCCGTCTGCTGATTTCCGGAAGCCAGCTGATCATAAAACCTGTCATAAACAACGGTAAACATATTGCGGAGTTTCGAATCTTCATCCTTTATCGAAGGATTCTTGTATATTCTCTCGTAATTGAACTTAAGCAGTCCTTTCATCGCAGTATAGATATCAGGCGATATGGTCAGATAAGGACAGTCATAGCTGTTTACGATAATATCTGAAATAAGTGCATTTATTATACTGCTGTTTGTATCGCCGAGAACTTCTGATACTTCATGCGGTATTTCGCTTCTTTCAATTATCTTCAGTGTAACAGCATCTTCTATATCACGGCCTATGTAGGCAATTATATCACTTATGCGAACAACGCAGCCTTCCAGAGTCATAGGGATTATCTTCGCGCTGTAATTCTTTTCTGTAAAGCATTTACTGTATTCATCAAGAAAACGGTCAAATGTCTTTGTTCTGTCCGGCTCGTATCTTGACTGAAGTATTTCACCGTTATGGGCAAGCACACCGTCAAGAACCTGCAGGCTGAGATTAAGTCCTTCCCCGTTTTTTTCAAGCTCCATAAGGAATTTTACGCTCTGGGCATTGTGGCAGAAACATCCCATGTTCTTTTCAGCACAGATAGAATCAAGATATCTTTCACCGTCATGACCGTACGGCACATGACCAAGATCATGTGCAAGAGCTATAGCTTCGATAAGATCCTCATTCAGCCTGAGACAGCGACCAATCATGCGGGCGATCTTTGAAACCAGCTGCACATGGAGAACGCGGTGGGTAATATGATCGTTGTCAAAGAAGGAAAACACCTGGGTTTTATCGATATATCTTGTATACGCCTTGGAATGAATTATCCTGTCTGCATCATGAAAAAACGCAGGACGCACATTCTTCCTGTCAGGTATAGGTTCTTCGTTCAGACGAATACATGCTGAGCTCCGGCAGGCATATTTGCTGAACGTTCTTATTTCACGTTTATATTCAGATTTTATTATCTCACTGAAAACCTTGTACTTCAGACTTTCATCCATTATTCTCACCCCTGTATCAGATCACAGAAAGCGCTGACAAAGCCGTATACTCCCCTTCGCCGGCCGGTCAGCTTTTCCGGTTCATCAATAAATGTATCTGCCGCATACCGACAGTATACGGCAGGATAAATTTTCTTATTTAAGCACTGCCGGAAGACCGTTTACTACAATGTTCGGGTCATCAAGATCGATTATAAGGCAGTTGCGACCTTCTATGCTGCTTGTTCTGAGTCTTGAAGCGGCATCTTTCTTTATATTGATCGTAACGTCCGGTGTAGCTACAACCGTTCTGTTTTCTGTAAGATTTGAAGCTGTCAGTTCAGTGTCACCGACGATCTGCTGATAAGCAGGTTCAAGAGCCTGAAGCTTCTCCTCGCTCACTCCGGCATCTGAAAGTATATGCTTGAGCTGCTTGTCATTCAGTTTTGCTGACTCAGTTTCGTTTTTGCTTAGCTCAACAACTTCCCTGATTTTTTCATTTACCTGAGTTATAACATTGTAGTTAAGCTCATCGGAACAAACTGCATTGAGCACCTGCTGGAAACGAGCCTTTTCATTTTCCGCAGACATAACAAATACACATTCAAGAACATTTTCGATAATTGAAATATTCGGCTTGTCCGCTTTCTTAGAAAAGTACATAACATGATTTACGTCAGGACTTCTGTCGCTGAATACAGGATACATAAAACCGTCAGTAGGTATCTTGCTGATGATCATTTCAGTATTTGCTTTCTTTGAAATAGTACCGGTCTCCTCATCATAGAAAAGCCCCACATCGTTTGTATTGGCAGGACATACGGCAGTTACAATAAAGTTATATTCCTCGGTAACATTATCAGGATCATCATCGTCATTTTTATTCTTTCTCATAATGCTGTATGTACAGTGAGCAGTAAGAATAGTAAACGATGCTGCATAGTCTATGTTTGTTGTGATCTTTTCAAGGAATGCGTCTATAAGCGCCTCGTCCTTCATTTTTGAAGAAACAAGATCGTAAAGTAATTTCTGTGATCTGCCTTCCTCAAAGCATTCAAGAGGAAACTCATACTCAACAAGGTGCTTGCCTATTGTACCTGTAAGTACCTTCTTGAGTGAATCGGTAATAACCTCGCGTTCATCATCCGCAATGATGCTGTAAGGTTTGGTCATTTTGTATTTTACATTCTTTTCAGGATCTATAAATGCTGAAAAAAACGAATTGATAACAAACAGTCCGCTGTCATCACTGAAATTCTTTTTGATCTCGTTGAGTTCTTTTTTGTTCATTAAACTGTATCCTTTTCTGAAAATATAAATGCTGATAAAACCTGAAATACCGCTTCGCGGTATTCCCGATCTGAGAGACTGAAGCACAAAAGCCCCGTGTCTCAAACTGATTTATGAAAAAATCAGAGTTTTCTTAAATTCACTGATCATAATAATCAGCTTCTGCAAATCTGGAACATTTCTTCTGTGCCCAGAGTATAGACTTTGGCTTTTTAAAAAATTTGTATTTCTCGCAGTGCAGAGGATCATTCTTATCCCAGAATCTGCACTGTCTGCACTGCAGCGGAAGCCCGCCTGACATGCGGTACGAATCTCCGCTCATTTCAAGATTCTCTTCAAGTATAGTGTTTGTTCCGTCATAATCTCTCATTTAAACGTAAAACTCCTCCATAGTGTCAAGGCAGAGGCAGCCGAGTTTTCCCCCGAAAACCGCGCCGCAGTCAATAAAAATATTTCCGTTAGTCTGATAGATCCTGTTTTCACCGCAGAGATTACGGGTAGGTGTATGCCCACAGACAATGAAAACAGATTCATCGTCAAAACAGCGTTTATCAACATCCGGTCTTGCAGCAATAAGTTCATATACGGTATATTCTTTCAGCTTCTTTCCCTTCTGATAATTTCCGAGTCCGGCATGACTCATGATAAAGCACTTTTCGTCTATCTCAACTATCTCCACAAAAGAAAACCCGGAAATAAATTTCAGAATTTTTTCGCGCTGACACGGCTGAAGCTCTCTGAACTGAAGCATGGTATTTATTCCGCCGTCATCCATCCAGTCAAGCACCTGGTTCATAAGCTTAGGCGCCAGAGCTGTTGTGCCGGGGGTGATCTCCTTAACAAGCTGTTTCAGAATGTCACAGGCCAGAAAATCGTGATTACCCATTAAGGGTATAACATTTTTTCTGTTCATAATATCCAGAAGCAGATTTATCGGTTCTTCTCCCCTGTCAACTATATCACCAAGAATATAAATCACATCTTCATCGCCCGGTCTTATAAGTTCGAGCATTTGAAGAAATTTCTGATACTCACCGTGCAGGTCACTCATAACATAAGTCATCAAAACTCAGCTCCTGTAGTGAAAAATTTAAAGAGTGTAGAAAAACAGGAAATAATGAATTAGTACACGCACTATAATAATAACACGAAAATGAAATATGGTCAACCCGTTTATAAACAGTGCGCCGTTTTATTTTCAGCCATAGGTGCATGATATACTATTATATTGGTATAACAGAGAAATTCAAACGAGCATAATATATATAGTATAAGTCGACAGATAAAGCGAAAATTAAAGAGGTTTAAAAAAATATTTTTAAGTATAACGAATAAGGGATAAAAGCGGAAAAACTGCATATTATAGTGATGACGTATTACACAAATAAAACCAATATAAAAGGTATACTAAAGAGAAATCGACGAAAATGCAAAATATGATTGATGTTTACAGCGCTTTTATTGACTTTTGTTAATAGTTTTAGTGAGGTTTCTACAAAAGTGTCGAAACTACTTGCAATTACTGAATTAGTATGCTATACTCTAAGAGTATTTTGTATATTTATAATATATTATTATAAAAAACGGGGTAGACAAAGACATAATGCAGTCTTCACTTATCCTAGTTATTTATGAAAGGTTGATGAAAATTATGGCATTATTCAAGAAAGTATCAGCAGCAACACTTGCACTTCTTATTAGCGCAAGCACAATTTCAGCTTCTGCTGCAGGCTCAAAGATTCTTCTTACTTCAAGAATCGGTGACGCAGACAACAACGGTTCTGTAAACACAAGTGACTTTGTAGCTATCGCTGATCACATTGTAAACGGTACTGGGGAAATCTACAATTCAGACTTCAACTTCGATAAGAAGAACGATGCTAAGGATCTCGTATTCTTAAAGAAGGTACTCGCAAGCGGCAAGCTTGAACAGTTCGACGCTTACGCAGCATACAAGGGCATGATCGCTGCTTACCTTGCTACAGAAAAGAGCAAGATTGAAAGCAAGATCACATCACAGCTCAATGACAACGCAGAAAGAGTTACAGAAACATTCTTCACAAAAGACGGTGATAAGGCTCAGTTTGAATCTTCAAACGCTTTTGTTAAGCAGAATGTTGTTGTAGACCTCACAGGTGCACAGGCTGAAGTTTACACACAGGGTGTCGGCAAGGATACTTCATGGACAAAGACAACAAAGGACAAGACAATGTCATCACTCAAGGACGTTGTTGTAGCTCTCATCCAGAAGGCTCAGTTCGATAACAACGATGTTGCTTCAGTAAACATCATTGATTCATTATTACTCTCTGATTCAATCACAGAAGCAAGCTTCGAAAATGCTTACACATATGAAGATTCAGACTACAAGTACATTGCAGTTCCTGTTGAAGATATCGTAACAGGCAAGGACGCTAAGGACGTTGCAGGTACATACATGATCCAGCTCGACAAGCAGAACAGACCTGTTGAGATCGATATCGTTATCGGTACATCAACATCAGGTGATTCTACAATCGTTGAAAACGGATATGCTAAGTTTACATTCGGTGATGCTTCAGTTACAATCCCGACAATAAACCCTGGTGATGACAACTCACCTTCACCAACTGCAACAGCTCCTACAGCTACTACTACACCTACAGCTACTACAACTCCTACAGCTCCTACAGCTACTACAACACCTACTAGCCCAACTGAAGAACCAACTTCAACTCCAACAACAACACCTACTGAAGATCCATTCAAGCCGGGTGATCCAATCAAGGATCTTACAGTATACGACATGCTCGTAAACAGCATCAAGGCATTTGCAGATGCAGAATACAGCAACTTCGATGGTGAAACATCTGAAGAACTCGTAAACGGTGAAGTTAAGTATACAAACAAGGCTAAGGTTAAGGGTTCTAAGGCTGGCAACGACTATAAGTTCAACTTAACAGACGGCGAATTAGTATACGATAACGATACTTACACATACGAAGCTAACGGCTACGCAGTATACGGCGGCAAGAAGGCTACTGAAGTTTATGCTAACTCAACAGTTAAGAATGGTGAAAACACATTAACTACAGGCTGGCTCAAGAAGGATACAAATACTACTGTTTCTGATGCTAAGTCAGAAGGTCTCTCAGCTGCAAGAACAGTTTACGCTAACGTAATGGATAAGATCATTGATGACAAGAAGGCTGAACTTAAAAAGCAGGCTGACGTAGATGCACTTCAGGATCTCCAGAAGAAGGCTGACGAACTCCAGGCTAAGGCTGACAAGGCTCAGGCTGATGCTGATGCTGAAAAGAAGGCATTAGAAGACAAGGCTGAAGCTAAGAAGGCTGAACTCCAGGCTAAGATTGATGCAGCTACTAAGGAATCAGACAAGGAAGCTCTCGAAGCTGAAAAGAAGACTGTAGAAGATGAACTCACAGCTGACAAGAACGCTCTCGAAGCTAAGTACAACAAGATCAAGGATGACCTCACAGCTGAAAAGAATGCTCTCATCAAGGATCTTAACAAGGCATTAAAGCTTGACGAAGCTAACGAAGATATGGACAAGATCGATGCAGCTATCAAGGAAGTAAAGGCTACAGTTGATCAGCTCAAGAAGGAAGAAAAGGCATTCGAAGACTACAAGAACAGCGCTGTTAAGACAGCTAAGGATCAGTTAGACTTCGTATTCCCTACAAAGAGCGAACTCCAGGCAATCGTTGGTGGTAAGAACGGTGCTAAGGAAAGAATCAACAGCAACTCTGCTATCACAGCTGTTGAAGGTTCAAACGACAAGATCATGCTTACAATCAAGGCTGATGCTCTCAAGGGCGGCACAGAAAAGTACATTGATTCTGCTGACGGCGAATTTATCTACATAATTGAAAAGGATACATTCAAGCCACTCCACGCTGAATTCAGAGCAAATTCTAAGGTTGTTGCTACAGACCTCAACAACAAGGCTACAGCTACAATCGAAACAGCTTACATTGACTTCGAATACCCAGAAGAAGTTAAGGTTACAGTTCCTAACAACGTTAAGGACAATGCTGTTGATGCTGTAAACTACATCAAGACAGACAAGGACTTCACAAAGTTCGTTGCTGATGTTATTTCAAGCAAGGTTAAGGTTGACTAATTAACAGTAAAATAACTTATAACTAAGCAGTTTTATCACCCTGTCAGAAATGGCAGGGTGATTTTTATTTGCAAAAACGGCTTATTTCTGTTATAATTCTAAAGAAGCGATGTTTTATTCATTAATCGGCATGTAGTCAAAGGGCGAAGCTCTGCAATCTCATCATCCGGAAATGCGACGAAGCCGTGTTTCCAGATTAATCATTGTTTCTTTAACATTTTAAAGTAAAGTTATTCGATCAGGAGTTAAAAAATGACAGGAATAAAAAGACTTATTTCAGGGATAACCGCCTGTTCCCTGCTCTTTTCTGTTTCATGGAACGGAGCATTTCATAATAATGCTGTAAATGCAGCAGAAGCTAAGTACAACTATGCAGAAGCACTTCAGAAATCGCTGTACTTCTATGAAGCGCAGCAGGCTGGTCCTCTGCCTGAATGGAACAGGGTCTCATGGAGAGGCGACTCAACAATGTCTGACGATGTTACCGGCGGCTGGTACGATGCCGGAGACCATGTAAAATTCAATCTTCCTATGGCATATTCCGCTTCAATACTCGCCTGGGGGCTTTATCAGTACAGTGACGGTATCAAAGCAGCGGGTCAGTATGAAATCTACAGAAACAATCTTGAATTCGTACTTGATTATCTTGTGGACTGTGACAGAGGCTCTGAGGTAGTTTATCAGGTTGGTGACGGCGAACAGGATCACAAGTGGTGGGGACCTGTGGAACTCGTCGAACTTGAAATGGGGAAACGTCCTTCCTACACATGCAGCGCTTCCTGCGTTACTGGTGAAATGGCTGCTGCTCTTGCTGCCGGTGCTGCTGCACTTAAGGATTCAGACAAATGCGGAGAATACAGGAAATACGCAGAACACTATTTCGACATAGCATGGAAAACAAAAAGCGATGATTCCTATACTAAAGCCAATGGCTTCTATGACTCCTGGAGCGGTTTCTGGGATGAACTCTTCTGGGCTTCCAACTGGCTCTATATCGCTACGGGAGATAAAGACTACCTGAAAAAAGCAAAGGAATGTATACCTAACCTCGGTAAAGAAGATCAGAGCAGTGAACTCAAATATTCATGGGGTATGTGCTGGGATGATGTTATGCAGGGCGCCATGCTTCTGTATGCAATAAATACCGATGATAAGGAATACAAGGAACATGTTGCAAAACATCTGGATTACTGGAGCAAAACAGATGGTGTAAACGGTAAATCCGTTCAGAGAGCACCAGGCGGCCTTGCATGGCTCGATTCATGGGGATCACTCAGATATGCCACTACTGCCGGATTCCTTGCTGCCGTGGCTTCTGATACGATTTTCAGCGGTGATAAGGCAAAAGTAAAACAGTACACTGAATTCTATGAAACTCAGATCAACTATGCACTTGGTGACAATCCTGATAAAAGGAGCTATGTAGTTGGTTTCGGAAACAATCCGCCTGAACATCCGCACCACAGGACTTCTCACGGTGCCTGGGATGACATGAAAAACGACGGAGTAAAGGATCACCGTCACGTCCTTTACGGAGCTCTTGTAGGAGGTCCTTCGCTTGACGGCTCTTATACCGATGACATTGAAAACTATATGTGCAACGAGGTTGCTGATGATTATAATGCAGGCTACACTGCCCTCCTCTGTAAAATGTCAGATGAATACAAGTGCAAACCGCTTTCTGACTTTCCTCCGGAGGAAAAGCCTGACGGTCCTGAATTCTATGTAACTGCCTCACTCAATCAGCAGTCTGATTCATTTACAGAAGTAAAGATCCTTTCAGTAAACCATTCTGCATGGCCGGCAAGAGTTATAACTGACCTGTCGCTTAACTACTACTTTGATCTTTCCGAAGTATTTAAAGCAGGACTTTCTGTTAATGATGTTACTGTCCGTATAGGTTACGATGAATGGTCTGAAGCGAAGGTTTCCGAACCGATTCAGTATAAGGACAATATATACTACGTAAAGGTAAGTTATCCTGACGGATCTGTTCTCGCTCCTATAGGCAAGGAACAGGAAAGTGCAGAGCTTCAGATGAGAATATCTGTACCTGATCAGAACAAGGTCTGGGATGCATCAAACGACTATTCTGCTGAGGGACTTAAGACCGGCAATCAGGATATTGAAATAGCCGAACACATTACAATGTATGACGGTGACAGGCTTATATGGGGTACTGAACCAGACGGAACAAAAGCTGACGGCGTTGTGGATTTTGTACCTGTAAAAGCAAAAGAAAAGTCTGACGGAAACACTTCTTCTGAGAAAGATGAAGAAGACTTTGATGACGGTGCCGGACATACTGTTGTTATTGAAAACGACTGGGACGGCGATGATGAGATAAGTACAGAAGCGGAAACTGATGATGATAAATCGACAGAGTACACTCCTGACGAAAACAATACTCCTGAAAGCGCTGACCGTGATGAAGTAAACACCCGTATATTCGGTGCTGCTGTCATTGCCGCTGTTATTATCGGGCTTGTCATTGCAGTCATCATTTCCGTTAAGCGCAAAAAGAGGAACGGTCAATGACATACAGAACTCATCTCGCAGCCGGATATGCTGCCGTACTCTATACTTTTTCTCCGGATACTTTAACTGAACTCATACTTAGCACAGGTACTGCAGCAATTGGTTCTGTAATAAGCGATGTAGATGCTTCCGAATCACACAGCAGAAATAATCTTGCAAAAGTTTCCGCGATAACGTTCCTAAGCATTGCAGGAATTCTTTCGGCCGATCATTTTGCAGGCACAGATATTGCATCACATTTTACATCAAGTTCTTCACTGATGAGACTGTTTACCGGCTTTCTGATATTTCTGAGTATATGCATTTTCGGTGAACATCTTCCCCACCGTTCATTCATGCATTCAATTGCGGGTACTGCTGCGGTAACGCTCAGTTTTTCCGTTATACTTCCTTCTGCAGCTCCTTATATGGCAGTTTCCATGCTGTCTCATATACTGCTTGACATGTTAAACAAAAAGAAGATACAGCTGTTTTACCCTCTTCCAAAGCCACGCATCGGATTCGGTATCTGCTCAGCTGACGGCAGCATAAATAACCTCCTGTTCTATGTATTCAGTGCTGCTGCTCTTTTCAGACTCGTAATAACTGTTAAAGGTTTTATATAAAAACGCAGCAGCAGTACAGGATTTTTTCGCCTGTACTGCTGCCCTTTTTAATATCTGTACTGGAAACGGCAGCCTTGCGGCTGCCGTTTCTGTTTTTTTTAATTTAAGAGTTTAGTCAGAGCTGATATTCATCTAACCGTATATCAGCCTGTTTTTTTATCAGTTCGTGTTATCAGACATTTACGCCAAAGCTTCTGCAGAGAGCTTCAAGACCGCCCTGATATCCGGCAGCAACAGCGTTGAACTTCCAGTCGCCGTTGTTCTTGTAGATCTCACATACAACGAGAGCTGTTTCGATTGAGAAGTCTTCAACGAGATCGAAACGGAGTACTTCAGTACCTGTCATGTCGTCGTCACTTTCCATCTTGGCTACATGAACATAAGCATTGGAAACCTGTCCGAAATTCTGCTTTCTTGCAACTGCATCGTGAATAGTAACTGTAATAGCTATCTTTTCGATGTTTTCAGGAATCTTTGAGAAGTCGATAGTAATAACTTCATCATCACCGTCGCCGTCACCTGTTCTGTTGTCGCCTGTGTGAACAACTGCATCGTTTCTGCTCTGAAGGTTGTTGTAGAATATGAAGTCCTCGTCACATGTTACCTTACCGTTTGAACCGAGGAGAAAAGCAGACGCATCAAGGTCAAAATCGTGACCTCCGTCATATCTGTTTGTATCCCAGCCAAGGCCTATAAGTGCCTTTACGATACCCTTGTCAAGACTTACTCTCTGTCCTTTTGAAAGACTTACTGCCATAATAATTACCCCCTGTTTAAAACAATGTTTTTATCATATAAATCTCTTTACGAGTGCTGCTACGCCGTCGTCTCCAGTTCCTTCGCCTACAGCGTTGAACTTCCATTCACCGTTGTGTCTGTAGAGTTCACCGAAGATCATAGCTGTCTTGCCGTCATAATTATCAGAAAGATTGAAACGACAGAGTTCCTCTCTGTTATCTGCGTTTACTATTCTGATGAATGCATTCTTGATCATACCGAAGTGCTGGTTTCTCTTGTAAGCTTCATAGATAGTTACTGCAAATACGATCTTGTTGTACTGTGCAGGAAGATCGCTTAAGAAAACCTGAATCTGTTCATCGTCACCGTCACCGCCGCCTGTAAGGTTATCGCCCTGATGAAGAATGCAGTGTGTCTTGTGTGTAAGATTGTTGTAGAATACAACGTCATCGTTGCTTTTTAACTTGTCATCTGAAAGAACAAGAGCAACTGCGTCACAGTCAATATCCTGTGTTCTTCCGCCGAAGAGTCCGAATTTCTTTGGAGCTTCGTCCCAGCCGAGGCCGACCATTACTTTCTTAAGACCTGCATTTGTTTTGGTAAGGTCAATTTTCTGACCTTTCTGAAGATTAACTGCCATAATTAAGAATCCTTTCTGTTAATTATTTGTTTTTCATAACTGCCTTTCTTATAAGATCAACCGGAATGATGGAAACAGCCATAACGAGTACAACGATCCATTCTGTTACTCCGAGACCGTGACATCTTAATACGCTTCCGCCGAGATATGTCATTGCTATCTGAACTACAGCGATAAGACCGAGAACCTTAAGGAATCCCTTGTTTCCGCTGATGTTTTCAAAGAGATCCATCTTATCTGTTCTTGCGTTGAATGCATTGAATACTGCTGAGAAGATAAAGTAAGCAAAGTATGCTGTACCAAGTTTAAGGTAAGCAGGATCTGAGAAATCAGCCGGATTGAATGTCTTAACATCTGCACCGAGATCAGCAAATACCTTCTGGAGAGGTGAGAATGTGAGCATGAG
>CADAPI010000021.1 GCA_902789705.1 uncultured Ruminococcus sp. | reverse complement strand
AACTTAGTTCTTGCCGAAACGCTTCTTGAATCTGTCTACACGTCCGCCTGTATCAACAAGCTTCTGCTTACCTGTAAAGAAAGGATGGCATTTTGAGCAGATTTCAACCTTAAGATCGCCCTTTGTAGAACGTGTTTCAAGTACGTTACCACAAGCGCATGTGATCGTAGCCTTTTCAAAGCTTGGATGGATATCCTTTTTCATTAGTAGTGTCACCTCTTTGCAATAAACTATTATGATTAACATAGTAGCCCATCAGTTACTTTAGACAGTAGTACTATCGATAATTCACTTGTAAAAATTATTATAACATATTACATGATTAATGTCAACACTTTTTTGAAGAATACTAATCAGATCTGCGAGAAGCAGAGCAGGGGACTTCGTCCCTGTCTCCGCTGTTATTTATGAATAAATAATTGTTTTATCAGAATCCAAGTATTGTTCTGAATTCAGCGTCAAGCTTTTCGTATAAAGCTGTTGCTTCTTCCTGGGTTTTGCCTGTTGTTGTGTAGTAAACCTTGATCTTAGGCTCGGTGCCTGAAGGTCTGATTATTATTGTAGCTTCGTTTTCAAGAGCGAAAACAAGAACGTCTGACTTCGGAAGTGTGATAGCTGTTTCAGCACCTGTCTTGATATTCTTTGTAATGCTTGCAGCGTAGTCAGAGAATTCAACCAGTGAAAGTCCGCCGACTGACTTCGGAGGGTTTGTACGGAGTGAAGTCATGATCTCCTTCATTCTTTCCATACCTGTGATACCTTCGCATGTGAAGCTGCCGAGCATGTGCTTGTATACACCGTACTTCTGGTACATTCTGTCTCTTGCTTCGATGAGTGTCATGCCCTTGGTTCTGTAGTAAGCAGCCATTTCGCAGATGAGCATTGATGCAACAACAGCATCCTTGTCTCTTACGTATGTACCTGCAAGATAGCCGTAGCTTTCCTCGAAGCCGAAGATGTATCTGTCTTCCTCGCCCTTTTCTTCAAGAAAACCGATCTGTTCGCCGATGAACTTGAAGCCTGTGAGAACGTCGATGAGTTCAACACCGTAGTTCTTTGCGATCGCAGCAGCGATCTTTGTTGTAACGATAGTCTTTACTGCTATCGGATTTTTCGGCATTGTTCCGAGCTTTGTTCTTTCTTCGCATATATATTCGAGAAGCATTGCGCCGACTTCGTTTCCTGAGAAGAGAACTACGTCGTCACCTGATGATACTGCGATACCAACACGGTCAGCATCAGGGTCTGTTGCGAGAAGAAGGTCAGGCTTTACTTCCTTTGAAAGCTTAAGACCGAGTTCAAGAGCTTCTCTGATCTCCGGGTTCGGATAAGGGCATGTTGTGAAGTTTCCGTCCGGATTTTCCTGTTCAGGAACTACTGTAACATCCTTTACGCCTATTCTGTCGAGGATAGTTCTTACCGGCTTGTTGCCTGTACCGTTGAGCGGTGTGTAAACTACCTTGAGTCCGCTGTCCTTTACGAGGTCAGTGTGAATTCCCTGTGCAAGAACGTTCTTGTAGTAATCTTCGATAATTTCATCGCCGATGTAGCTTATCATGCCGTTAGCAAGTCCTTCTTCGAATGAGATGTATTTAGGACCTTCGAACATGTCAACGCTGTTTATCTTGTTTATAACGATGTTTGCCACGTCAAGTGTGATCTGGCATCCGTCTGCGCCGTAAGCCTTGTATCCGTTGTACTTTGCAGGGTTGTGGCTGGCTGTTACCATGATACCAGCACTGCATCCGAGAGCACGTACTGCAAATGAAAGGCATGGTGTCGGCATAAGTTCCTTGTAGATATATGCCTTGATACCGTTTGCAGCAAGAACGCCTGCAGCAGCCTTTGCAAAAACGTCAGACTTGATTCTGCTGTCATATGAGATAGCAACGCTTCCGTTCTTGTATGAGCCGTTTACGTAGTCAGCGAGTCCCTGTGTTGCGCGGCGTACGGTGTAGATGTTCATACGGTATGTACCTGCACCGATGGTACCTCTGAGTCCGCCTGTACCGAATTCAAGGTTTCTGTAGAATCTGTCTTTTATGGCATCAGAGTCATCCTTTATTGAAGCAAGTTCTTCTATGAGATCCTTATCTTCAGTGGCTTTCTGAGTCCATAGTGTGTATAACTGCATCTCATCCATATCAATTACTCCTCTGATAAGTCATTATTTCTAAATCATACATAAATATTATACCATATTGCCTGTTGATTTAAAAGGGACTTTAATAATTTTCACGAAATTGTCATGTGCAAATTTACAGTCGTAAATAAGACGAATTTGTGCACAACAGACAATTGAGATATTTATTTTTGAAAAGCGTTAAAAAAAGGATGAAAACATGGTATAATAACGTTGATAAAAGAATTATCAGTGCTGACTGCAGAGGCTTATATATGACGAAAGGAATAAATTGTATGAAATTTGACGGAATAATATTTGATCTTGACGGGACAATGTGGAATTCTACTGAAGGTGTATGTGCAACATGGAACCAGGTGCTTGAAAGTTACCCTGAAATAACCTACAGAATAACAGCTGATATGCTGTACGCTACAATGGGACTTCCTATGGATGAGATCGGCCGCAGGCTTTTCCCTGACTGCGACGCGGAAAAGCAGGCTGAGCTTCTTAAAAAGTGCGGCGATCTGGAAAATGAATATCTTTCAAAACACGGCGGCATTCTTTATCCGGATCTTGAAAAAACACTTGCAAAGCTCTCGGAAAAGTATAAACTGTTTGTCGTAAGCAACTGCCAGAACGGATACATAGAAAGCTTCTTTGAGGCACACGGAACAGGGAAGTATTTTACCGACATCGAATGCTTCGAAAATACCGGCCTTTCCAAGGGTGAAAACAACAAGCTGGTTATCGAAAGAAACGGCCTTAAGAATGCTGTTTACGTAGGCGACACCCAGGGCGACGCCGATTCAGCCGCAGTTGCCGGCATTCCGTTCATCTACGCATCCTACGGCTTCGGAAATGTAAAGAAGTACGATTATTCTATTGAAAAGTTCAGCGATCTTCTTGATATACTGTAATACGGAACGGCACTTTCAGCCTTAGCTGAAGGTGCCGTTTTTCCGAAAAAAGCAGCATATCCTCACGTAAATACATGTCAGGATATGCTGCTTTTTTATACTTGAATTTTATTAATATCAGAGCTTGGTTCTTTCAGCAATGATGTCGATCATTTCGCCAACGTTTTTCATTGTTGAAACTTCCTTCATCTTGAACTTCATTTTGAAAGTACTTTCAACTGCGCTTATGAGGTTGATGTGTTCAAGACTGTCCCATTCCTCGATGTCGTCAGCGACTGTTGCGCGTGTTACTACGACATCATCAATGTCAAAAACTTCTCTGAAAACTTCGTTGAGCTTCTTAAGTATTGCTTCTTTTTCCATTTTAATATCCTCCGTTGTTCTTTACGTTTATAGATTTGTTTTTATTTTCATAACCGTCCACGTTCATTCTGAATGTGCGGTCTCCGTTTTCGTTTTCGCTTGTCATCTCAAAGCCGAAATCGTTGAAAAGATCCTTTACCATTGCGTTCTTGGCGGTTTTGTAGTAGTATCCGTTTATTACGCTTATACCTTTTTTACGGCATATCTCCACGAGCCTGTCAAGCATTGCGTATTCCATTTCGCGCTTTAAAACTCTGCAGCTCATTAGCCACAGGTCGATGTGGAGCTCGTTTCCGTCGATGCGTCCTATAACAACGGAAACAATACCGTTGTCGCCGAACTTGTCAGCAAGACGTCCGTAGATCTTTATATATTTGTCATCACCGAAAACATCTTCCATTTCGTTTAAGGTGTATCTTTTGGTGGTGAGATTGAACTGGTTACTCTTGTTGGTGAGCTGTGTGATACGGGCGAGTGCCACGTCGTCAAATTTATCGATGTATGCTTCCATTTCAAGGCTCTTTAAGTATTCACCGTAGTCGGAGAATTTCTTTTCAGCACCTGCACGCTGGATGTTTGCGCGGTACATTTCATTTCGCTTTATATCATCGGCAGTGTAGGAAGTAAGTTCAAAGTAACCGTTTCTGTCTATGGTCTTTATGTAGTCCTCGACGCTGTTTACTTCAGGAACGGCGATTCCGCTTATCTGTTCTGAAACGATGTTTCTTTCAGCCGGATTGTCATCCACGAAAACGAAGCTGTCCGGAAGTATCGATATTTCTTCGGCAATGGCTTCGGTGTTCCTGTCCTTGTTGTCCCAGTTTGCCTTTATCACTACAAAGTCATCAGGGGTAAGCACCGTGTCAGGGTGCTTAAGACCTTCGATCGCATTTTCGTAGTCGTTCTTGGAATTTACTGAAAGAAGTACACCAAGCTGCTTGTGAGCCTTCACGTAGCGCTGGAATTCGGTATATCCTTCTGCCATACCTGTTTCGTGACCTATCTCGATGCCCTGCTGTCCGAGATCACCGACAACGCCGCCCCAGAGGGTGTTGTCAAGGTCGAGCATGAGCATTTTTCTGTTCTTTCCAAAAACGGACTTGATGATGTTTGAAAGATTATATGCAAACTCAGGTATTGCCTGTGTGTCCATGGCGTACTTGTACATATACCATGCACTTGTGTCATGCCATTTTTCCAGTCCGTAGCAGGCCGATATGAAGTTTATGTCGTTTATATAGAAGTTTTCGTTTTTACGGGCGTACTCCGCAAATTTTTCATTCAGTCTTCTTATAAAGCTTATTTTTCCGTGTATATCCGTAGCGTCCTTGTTTCCGAGAATACGGTAAAACGGAAGCTCAAAGTTGTTCTGGATCACAGGACAGCCGAACTTTTCCTTTACGTTTGTCCAGACTTCCTCGAAGTGCCTGTACTGGTTTTCGAGCATTTCATTTATCTGCTCCTCTGAAGCGGACATACTGAAATCATAAAGCGAAAGATTACGTGAAGTTGTGTGAACGTAAACAATGTCAGGAGCGAAGTTTGAAAGTTCTTCGTTTCCGAAAACTGCGTCCTGCCAGAACTGTGCGTATTCCGACTGGTAGAACTCCGGTTCAATGCCCTGGTCAAGAAGGAAAAGCTCGAGAATGTTTACTATTTCATTTGTAGTTGAGCCGCCGAGTACGGCTATTTTCTTTTTTATGCGTCCGGTACCTGAAGCAAGAAGCTCTTTCTTTATCGAGCGCTTCTTCTTGAGTATGTACGAACTGTCAAAAGGGTAACTCAGTGTTTTCATTATATCTCCTTTTACGTTTTACTGGTTGAGCAGCAGTGAAAGATTGTACGAGCCTGATCCGCCTGCAGCCGAGAATGTGTTCATGGCGAACAGAAGATCAGTTGCGCCGTGCTCCTGCATAAAGTTTATAATATTTATATCGAAGTAACGCATGTCAACAACGAAGATGTTCTTGAACGATCCTGTGAGGAACGGAACAAGGGCGTTGCCGTAGCTGTCCTTGATTATGAAAAGTGTGCGTTCGTTCGGTGCCTGTGTTTCAAGGTGGACTATCTGCTCGTCGCCGCCCATGTAAGTGCAGTAAGCAGATACTCCGTAGGCTTCCTGGAACAGTGAGCCTTCATAGCTGTATTCAAATGCTGTTGAGTAGTATCTGACTGTGTAGTTCTTTTCCGGAACATAGTAAACAAAATCCTCCGGATTATCGTTGAGATCAGCAGCACCTGAATATCCGTACAGTGTGCCTACGTAGTCAGGAATGACATTTTTTTCGTATGTGGATATATCTGCGAAAGGCACACCTGCTGTTTCCGCAAACTGCTTTGCCGCATAGTATGCACCGAGAGCCTGCCAGTGATGGTCGGTTCTTGCATAGATAGGCTCATCCTTGTGTTCTTTCAGAACATTGATAGTGTTTATATCGGTTATATTGTTAAGCTGTCCCTTGATATATTCCATTGACGCATTTTCGTCGCCGTGAGAAATATCAGATTTCTCCGGCCAGTAGAATGTCATTGCAGTAGGGCATACCATATTGAAGACATTTACGCCGTCGCCAAGTCTGGATTTATATTCGTTGAGCACGGCAGCGTATTCGTCGCAGCACTCATCGCTTCCGTAGAATATCATTATTCCGCGGTTTTTGTAGATCATGATGTCATTGCTCAGTTCTCCTGCATTGTCATCCGGCGGCGGTGGCGGTGCTTCAGTTACAGCTTCTGTTACCGGTTCGGTAACTGCTCCGGCGGTAACATCAGTCACTGCAGCTTCATCTCCGGTCACGGCAGGAGGGGCTTCAGTGATCACCGGTGCTGTTACAGGCGGAGCTGTAACTCTTGCATTTGATCCTGCAGGAGCGTTGAATTTGTTTGCCGCAGCACTTCCGTTGTTTACAGTGTATACCTTAACTCCGCCCATTTCGATGCCGGCATGGTCTTTTATTGAAGCGGCAAGGTTTTTGAGCTTTGTTCGTTTCGGTGTGGTATCGTTGAAGAATTCAGAAAGGCCGTTTGAAAATTCACCGCTTAAAAGTGTTTCCTTTGAAAATACAGGGAAGGGAGCGAGCTTTCGGTTTTCAGTGTCGGACATGACAGGCCTTTTTCCGAGAAGGAGAAAGCCTGATGTTCCCGCAAGCAGAAATGCGAACAGGGTAACGTTTATACGGTTCAGTCTTTTTCTGAGTTTGACGCGGCGTTCCTCAACCGTTACAACAGGTTCCGGGAGTTTCACGTCTATGTCGATATTTTCAATTTCGTTTGTAAAATTCTTTTTCAACTTGAATTCTCCTCCTTATCAGAATCTGAAGTAAAGGAACGGGCTGTTTGTTGAATCCACGAGAAGAACGGTGGATACAGCAAGAAGCACGACTGTGTAGGCAATCCTCAGCGTGCCGAATGATGCGATCTTTAATTCCGATGAGTCATCGTCAGTCTTAAAGAGGTTCTTTACAGGGAAGCATCCGATAACGGCAGCTGTTATCAGGAATATGTTGTTCACAAATGAAGTTCTTACAGTTTCGTCGATCAGTGCGTTGCCGTTGAGACCGATGAGGTTTCCGAAGAAAGTGCCGAGGTTTTTAAGATTTTCAAAGTAGAAAATACCGAATCCGACTATAATGATGATCTTGTTGAATATATGTTTCACTACAGCAGGAATTTTCTTCATTCTCTTCTTGCCTATGAGGCGTTCAATGTAGATGAACACGCCGAAGTAGAGACCCCAGAGTACGAAATTCCAGCTTGCACCGTGCCACAGACCTGTACAGAACCATACAATGAACAGGTTGAGGGTAGGTATTCTTTTTCCGAAAACAGGGATGTAAAGCAGATAGTCACGGAAGAATGAACCCAGCGATATGTGCCATCTTTGCCAGAATTCCGTTACGTCTCTGCAGAGGAACGGATAGTTGAAGTTTTCGTTGAAGTGGAATCCCATGATTCTTCCCATACCGATAGCCATGTCGGAATATCCTGAGAAGTCAAAGTAAACATACATTGCGTAGAGTATAACGGCATACCATGTGCTGACGACTGAAAGTGTCGAAATATCCTTTTTATCGAAGAAATTCTGAACGATCGGATAAAGACTGTCAGCAAGGATTGCTTTCTTTGCAAGACCGATAATGATTCTTGTAATACCGTCGCTTATATCTTCCATTGTGGATGTTCTGTCTGAAAGCTCATCTTCGATGTCGCTGTATCTGACGATAGGACCGGCTACGAGCTGCGGGAAGAGCGAAATGTACATGAGAAAACGGAAGTAGTTCTTCTGGACCTTTACAGAATCCCAGTAGCAGTCGATAGTGTATGACATTGCCTGGAATGTGTAGAAACTGATACCGATCGGAAGCTTGATATCAGGTACATAAAGATCCAGCGAGAAAATGCTGTTGATGTTTTCCATGATGAATCCTGTGTACTTGAACACCATGAGCATACCGATATTTACGGTGAGTGAAATTCCAAATACAAATTTTGCAAAAAATCTGTCCCGGTACATGTCAATAAGACGTCCGGAAACGTAGTTGAGTATGGTGCTGCACAGGAGAAGTACAATGTAAGCAGGATCACCCCATGCATAGAAAAGTAAAGAAAAAATGATTATTACCGCGTTTTTTGCTTTTATGCCGTTTGCAACCTTGAAATAAAAGACCAGAAAAACCGCGAAAAAAACATAAATGAAAAATAAACTGGAAAATACCATGCTGCCATCCTTTGCTCTTAAAAATCTGTCTGAGTGGTCGACAATTTGCAGAAATATTTAAATCAAATTTGCCTCTCACTGAAATTTTGCATACTATTTAATTGTATACGTATCAGTCATAAAAATCAAGTAGTTATTAAAAAAAATAATTGTATTATATTGTTGAAATAACAGGACAGAAATGATATAATAATAGAATAACATAAATTACAGTGACTGCTGATTTGTTAAGAAATCTGCCGTTCACTGTGAACTGGGGTGATTGGATGACAAATACAGTAAGAAACCGTACGTTCCTGAATATTTTTCTCGTTATGTTCATTACTTTCGGTATAATAATTACTGTTTCATATACATCATTTTCAAAAAACATCAAAAAGGACGAGTATGTGGCATCTGATGCCGCAGCGAGTTTTGCACTGATAGAGGTCAACGGGGATAAGGCCAGACAGTACGTAAGGACTAAGGAAGCCGACATCGAATACCAGACTGTTTTAAGGCATCTTATGGATTATGTCAAGGACAGCGGTGTGAACCGTATCCGTGTTGTCAGCTTTACAAGAACGGTCGCTTACAACATATACGATACAAACAGCGGTACTGATCATCTTGCCCAGAAAATTGCATACGATGATTATGCGACCGAAGTGAAGGAAAAACTTGTGGAATGCCGGGAATCATGGAATGTCACAAGAGGAAATACAAACTACACATACCGTCCGCTGCGTACATCGGACGATCTTTCAGTCGGATACATAATAACTGAAAGCAGTGTGGTAAACGACAGTTTTACGTATATTCTGTTCATTGTGATAGCGGTTTCCGCTGTACTTACAGTGGCAGCAAGCCTGGCTGTATCAGAAAAGCTTAAGAACGACTTCCTTGTTCCGGTCGAAAAACTGACCCGTAAGATCGAGACGGTTGCGAAGAAAAAGCCTTCGGAAGCTGTCAGCACAGATCTGCTTCAGAGCCTCGGAAAAGAAAGCAACCCTGTAATAAGCGAACTCGGAACATCCATAAAAAGGATGGTTGAGAGTGTGGGTGTTTCGAAGGATGACGTGGACAAGGCTATCTATGAAGCTACTCATGATGTAATGACCGGCGTTTTCAACAAACGTCACTATGAAAACAAGATCGAGAACTACAGTCACTGTTCATCTCTGCTTGTTATTTACTTTGACGTGAATAATCTTAAGCTCATGAACGATACTCTCGGACACGAACGCGGTGACTACGTTATCGAGCAGGCGGCCGAGTATATAAAGAGCCTTTCCGACAATGACAATGACAGTGAGTTTGACTGTTTCAGAATGGGCGGCGACGAGTTCCTTCTGGTAATAAGAAACCGTTCATACCGTGAAATGATCGCTCTTGTAAACAGGCTTGACGAGGACTGTCCTGTTATCGTAAGTGCTGAAACGGACAGTGTAAAGTGTTCTGTTGCCTATGGTTATGCCTATGCCAAGGAAAGTTACGTGTACGAGCAGCTCCTTGCTGAGGCTGAAGATAACATGTACAGAAAAAAATACGAGATAAAGCAGCAGCTCAATATGCCGGACAGGTAATATAAATGAACTAAATACAGTAAATGTAAAAATCTTTTTTGCCTTTACTGTAATTACAGGGGGACCGGGTAAAGTCGGGGATAATTATGAAAAGGAAAAGAAAAAAGAAACAGATAAAAGCAGGTTTTGCTTCCAATATAAAGATCAAGAACAAAGTATCGATAATCATTGTTACTCTTATGATATGCTTTATCGTTATCGCTTACGGATCGTACTATATCGTTTCTTCAATGATCACCGCAAACAAGAAGGAAAGCGAGAGGCTTGTGGCAGCATCAGCGCAGCGCTATGTTGAAAACGAAATAGACAGCATGGTGCGTATTTCTGAATCGGTTTACAGAAACGAAGATATCTACAGTGTCATCGGCAAGCAGTACAGCTCTGTAGTGGATTATCATGAGGCGTTCTTTGATTTTGACAGGAACAAGTTCCCGTCAACAACAGCCGGAAGTGCCGTTGAACAGCTCATTGTCTACACTGCAAACGATACAGTAATGAGCGGCAAGTATATCAGCAGATTAAGCGATGTAAAGAACGAGGAATGGTACATCAGATATCTGGAAACTGACAGGGACGTTATACTGTTCTGCTCAGGTGAAAACAATCAGCTTTCGCTTATCAGAAGACTTAATTACAAAAAGACCGGCACAGGCGATGCAGTTCTGAAACTCGACTTCAACTCTTCAAGAATTGCTGAAAGCTTTGAAAAAATGGGGTTTGAAGGCAGCGTGTATGCAGCGGCTGACAGAAAAATCATCTGCAGCAACACCAGAAACGATCAGCTCCCTTCCGCTGATGAACTGACAGATTACTACAGGACTTACAAGAATTATTATACATGCAATATTGATTTCTACGTTAAGGCAAACAGGAAAACTATTATTCCTGTTTTCGCAATCCCTTTCTCAGTTCCCCTTCTTGTGATCCTGATACTTGGCGTAGTATTTGTGATCATTATAATTGACGACTTCAAGAACAGAACTCTCGAAGTGTGCAATATCTGTGACGGCAGGAAGAAGACCGATATTCACAAAAGAGGTCTTGGCCGTGACGAGATCGGACGCCTTTACGATGATGTAAGCGATAAGCTTACCGACCTTAAGCGCCTTGCGGACGAAAGAAAGAATATGAAAGATTTCGTCGATGAATACAAAGGCAGGACCAACGAAGTTATTCTCTCGGCGCTTAATTATGAAACCATGAAAAAGTTCGGACTCGCATCCATGGAAAAGGTGTCTGTTCCTGTTTCACTTGATGAAGAACTTCTGAACCTCAGCGATTTTCTCAACGAACTTAAGGAAAGGGAATACTTCAAGTATTCGCTTATTTCCGATACAACATCAAAGGTCAAGAACGTTATACCTTATTCATTTGCGGCAGTTGCGCTTCATGTTGCCCAGTACAACGGAACCGGCGCCGAGGTGGAAATAGACATCTGTGAACATGACGGATGCTACAGTGTCCGTTTCCACAAGGCAGGAACATTTCTTGCATCTGCCGATGTTCTCAAGCTCAGGGCTATCTTTGAACCTGAAGGTTCACGCGGCCTTCCGTCATATTATGCAGAAGACGAATTTAATCCTTATGTAAGACTCAGCAGATTTTACCTTGACGATATAACCCTTAACATAAATTCAAAGGAAGAACTTGATTTTGAATTTATCATTACCACCAGAGCGGGCGGAAGGGGGCAGTGAAATCAGAATGAAAGCATCACGTATTATTTCTGTTCTGCTCACTGTCTCACTTACTGTGAATTTCTGCGGATGCAGCGGTCCGTTTGATTTCGGCAAAAAGGAAATAAAGGAATTTACCGCTTACTTTGACATGGAAGGCACGAAACTTGCGGCCCGTAACGATATTCAGCAGATCATTGCGGAAAAGACAGGTGCGCTCTGCCATGAGACCTGGAAAGATCCGAACAGACCGGAAGCTGAAACTGTGAAAGAAATGATCGTATCCCGCAGGTATCCTGATTTTATCTACGGCGGTACTGCGCAGCAGGAGCTTCTCGAAGCCAATGCCCTTGTTCCGATAAATGAATTCTGGGACGGATACGAAAACCTTCAGAATTATCTTACGCCTGAAGAATGGGACAGACTGAAGGATGAAAACGGATTTATCCATTACATTCCGGTTTTCAGCAAAGTACATATCCGTGAAACTGATCCGGAATATTCCGGAGAGGCTTTCTGGGTGCAGGCAAAAGTACTTGAATGGGGCGGATATCCTGACTTAAGGACTCCTGACCAGTATTTCGATCTTATTGAGCGTTATCTGAAGGAAAATCCGGAAAACGAGAACGGAGCAAAGAATATCGGCTACGGTATACTGACTGACGGAAGTTCTTCCTTCTGTCTTGAAAATCCGCCGCAGTTTCTTGACGGCTATCCTAATGACGGCTGCTGTATAGTCAATGCACAGACTATGACTGCAGTTGACTACAACATTACACCAACTGCGGTAAAATGGTTCAAAAAACTCAACGAGGAATATCATAAAGGTGTCATCGATCCTGATTTTGCTTTTATGTCTTCAAAACAGTATTTTGACAAGATACGTTCCGGAACAGTTCTCGGTATGGTCGATCAGCACTGGAACTTTAAAGGAGCGGAATCGGAACTGCCTGCTGACTGCAGGTACATTCCTTTTGATCTTGTCATTGACGAGAAGCTGACTCCGTGCTACAGATCACCGGTGGCCCTGGACAGTTCACAGGGTATCGCTGTCACCGTCGACTGCGATGATATCGATGCAGCACTTAAATTCCTTGATGACCTGCTGTCGCCGGAAATACTTAATCTCCGTTTCTGGGGAGTTGAAGGTCAGGATTATCACCGTGATGACGCTTCCGGAAAGTTTTACAGGGATGACAAGCAGAAATCAAGAAGCTTCAGTGCTGAATATTCGGCAGGTCATTTCTGTTCCTACCCGTGTTTCCCGTACTATTCCGGCATGAATCTGGACGGCATCAATACATACCGTCCGCAAGATGCGCCCGAGGAATATTCAAGCACAGTAAGCGGATCGGTCAAGAAATGTCTCGAAGCATACGGAGCGGATACTCCATCAGATCTTATCCGTTCCAATATAGAAAACGCTCCGTGGTTCCCTATGTGGACCTACACCAATACTTTTACAGATGCAACAAGGCGCGGACAAGCCATGAAGGCTATGAACAATGTAAAGCAGCGTTATCTTCCTGAGGTTATAATGAGTGATGATTTTGAAACGTCGTGGGAAGAGTACATGGAAGCTTACCGTGCATGTGATACTAATGTGTTTTTTGACGAGCTGACTTCTGAGATCAGAAGAAGAGCCGGAAAGTAAGGCGGAGGTGTACCTTTTGTCTAAAAAAATATTATCGCTGCTTCTGACCGGCCTTATCGGTTTATCGACAGTATCCTGCGGTTATCCGGTACGCAGGCATAACGTCGCTGAAGAAAAAACGGTAAAGCATTATACCGGATTCTTTGCAGTTCTTAAGGATGACTGTTCCGAGAGTGAAAGAATACGCAGTGTAATAGCTGAAAAAACCGGTGCAGTGTGTGAGGAGAAATGGCTCACAAGGAATGACAGCCGCGACGAGGTTATCAGCATAATGATAAACAAGGCAGATTATCCGGACTTTATCTATGCCGGCACCGATCATTCAAAATTTCTTGAAGCAAATGCTTACATACCGCTTGAAAACTACATAGAAAAAAACCAGAACCTGAAGAATTACTTCACTGAAGAGGAATGGGACAGGATCAAGAGTCCTGACGGCCACATTTATATTATTCCGTGCTTTTCCAAAGTGAATATGTACGATACCAATACCATTCACAATGACGAAGCGTTCTGGATCCAGGTCCGTGTACTGAAATGGGCGGGTTATCCGGACATTGAGACACCGGATGAATATTTTGACCTTATCAGACGATATCTCCGTGCACATTCTGAAGATGAAAACGGAAAGAAACTCATCGGCTATGATATTCTTACGGAAGGATATCTTTACTTCTGCCTGGAAAATCCGCCGCAGTTTCTCGACGGCTATCCGAATGACGGCTGCTGTATCGTTGACAGAAAAACCAACACAGTCATTGACTACAATACAACGCCTACTGCAAAAAGGTGGTTTCAGATACTCAACAGGGAATATCATAACGGTACCATCGATCATGACTGCTTCGTTATGACCAACAATCAGTATTTTTCCAAGCTTTCTGAAGGCGTAGTTCTCGGTATGGTCGATCAGTGGTGGAATTTCGGACACTACGTTGAAGATCTTCCTGATGAATGTGCCTATGTTCCGCTGGGACTGACCATTGACAAGGGAATGACGGAACATTACCATTCCGAACCTGCTTTCGACACATCACAGGGAATCGGCGTTTCAGTAAGCTGCCAAGATCCTGACGGCGCAGTTGCATTCATAAACGATCTCCTTGATCCTGAAATATTCACTCTGAGAATGTGGGGAGAAGAGGGCGTCGATTATACCGTGGATGAAGACGGCGTGTTCTCTCTTATAACTCCGGAACCTGAGAAGGCAGTAACTGATCTTTCCTTCTCCGAAGAAACGGAAGAACCAGCCGAAGAATCAGCAGATGAAACGGAAGAAGACATTTCCGATTATGCCTATCCGTATTTCCCGATATACAAGGGTATGAATCCTGACGGAATAAATGCATACAGTCCGGAGTACCAGCCGTCTGAATTCTATAACAAACTCAGTGAGATAATGCAGGAGTGCTTTGATGCATATGGAGTTCATACTTATGTGGAACTTCTGGATAAATCTGAAAAGAACGCTCCGTGGTATCCTATGTGGAGTTACACCAACAACTTTACGGAAGATACTCCTTATGGCAGGGCGAAAAAGAACATGGACGAAGTAAAGCATGAATATCTTCCGAGAGTGGTTATGAGCGATGACTTTGAAGCTGCCTGGGAGGAATATATGCAGGCCTACAAAAGCTGCAATCCGGAATTTTATATAGCTGAACTTCAGAACGAAGTGACAAGACGTATGAACAAATAGATCACCGGCTTGTTAAGTTTTTCTCTTGACAAGCATCGCGGAATTATGATAGTATTAAAAGGCTGACTTTGTTTTTACAGAGTCAGTCTGTTCATGTTTACAGATAATCATAAAAATGATGATAAAGGAAACGCCGATTTTTAAATCAGCGCGGGACTCGGGGTGGAACCCCGCAGTTTTTCCGGTTTGATCAGTGTTTCCTTGAATATATTTAAAATAATACAGGAGGATTAAAAATGACTTTATTTGAAGAACTTCAGAGAAGAGGCCTTCTCGCACAGCTTACAGATGAAGAAGAAATCAAAAATCTTATAAATGCAGGTAAAGCAACTTTCTATATAGGTTTCGACCCTACAGCAGATTCACTTCACGTTGGTCACTTCATGGCACTCTGCCTTATGAAGAGACTCCAGATGGCAGGCAACAAGCCAATCGTTCTTATCGGTGGCGGTACCGCCATGATCGGTGACCCTTCAGGCAAGACCGATATGAGAAAGATGATGACAAAGGAAACTATCAACCACAACGTTGAATGCTTCAAGAAGCAGATGAGCAGATTCATCGATTTCTCAGAAGACAGGGCTATCGTTGTAAACAACGGTGACTGGCTCCTCGACCTCAACTACGTTGACGTGCTCCGTGAAGTAGGTGCGTGCTTCTCAGTAAACAAGATGCTCACATTCGAATGCTACAAGCAGAGAATGGAACGCGGACTTACTTTCCTTGAATTCAACTACATGATCATGCAGAGTTACGACTTCTACATGCTTTTCCAGAAGTACGGCTGTAACATGCAGTTCGGCGGTGACGACCAGTGGGCTAACATGCTCGGCGGTACTGAACTTATCAGAAAGAAGCTTGGCAAGGACGCACACGCAATGACTATCACACTTCTTCTCAACTCAGAAGGCAAGAAGATGGGTAAGACAGAAAAGGGTGCAGTATGGCTCGATCCTGAAAAAACATCACCATACGACTTCTACCAGTACTGGAGAAACGTTGCTGATACAGACGTTATCAAGTGCCTCAAAATGCTCACTTTCGTTCCTGTTGAACAGATCGAGGAAATGGAAAAGAACATGGAAGGTGCTCAGTACAACGAAGCCAAGTCACTTCTCGCTTACGAACTTACAAAGCTCGTTCACGGTGAAGAGGAAGCAAACAAGGCTGACGCAGCAGCAAAGGCTATCTTTGCAGGCGGCGGTGACAGTGCAGATATGCCTTCAACAGCAGTTTCAGCTGAAGATGCCCCTGACGGAAAGATAGGTATTCTTTCACTTCTCGTTAAGTGCGGTCTCTGCAAGTCAAACAGCGAGGCAAGACAGCTCGTTACACAGAACGGTATTGCAGTTGACGGTGAAAAGTTCACTGATCCGAAGGGACTTGTTGATATAAGCGAACCAGTCGTTATCAAGAAGGGCAAGAAGATCTTCCACAAGGCTATGCTCGGCTGATAAGCCTCAAAACCGAATATAAAAAATCAAAGCGATGTTATCCTTTCCGGAAAACATCGCTTTTTTAGTTGAATAAAGATTCGGCACAGAGGTTCGGAACAAAATCCTGTATTTTCCCGTTCCATAAATCTGCCGAAGCGGATTACACGATTCTGATCAGTTTATCCCTGATTTCTTTTCTGTCTGATCGAGGCAGCTTTTTTCAGCTGACGAACATCGTTGCCCGAGAACGGCAGATAATCATATTCCGAAATTATTCTCGAAACGATTCTCTGCTCGTATCTTGCTTCGATTTCCTCGAAAGAAAGATTGGTACTGATAATTGTAGGAAGTCTTTTGTTAAGACGCGTGTTGATTATATTGTAAAGTGTCGCGGTGGTGAACTGCTTGTCATATTCCGAACCGAGATCATCAAGAATAAGAAGCTCAGCGTTTATAAGCACAGAAAGAGTGTCGCCGGCAGAACGTCCGAAGTGTTCGCTTTCGATCCTGTCGATGAAATTGATGACAGAGCCGTATACAACACTGTAGTTTTCCGAAAGAAGTCTTTCAGCAATAGCGAGCGAAAGATGTGTCTTGCCTAGACCGGTTTCTCCGCTCATAAAAATGTTGGCTGAGTCATGTGAAAAAGATGATGCGTATTTACGGCAGTAATTATAAATATTTGACATTGTGGAATAGCAGTTTGAGTCAGTATCAGTTGAAACTCCGCGATAATATTCCAGATCAAAGGTGCTGAACGTTGAAAGATTCAGAGGTGAACTTTCGTTCAGCTCTTTTACTGCAAGTTTTCCTGCAAGCTCTTCAAGACATGAACAGCGTCCCTCTGAAGTAAAACCTGTGTCGGAACATCTTCTGCATGTGTAGTTGATATCCATGTAGTTTTCAGGATATCCGTTTTTCACGAGAAGTCCCCGCATCATTTCCTGTGCTTCAGTGTTCTGCTCCTCGAGCTTTTTCATTTCTTCGCGAACATTTTCACCTTTTGAAATGACCTTCAGGATGTTTACACTTGCCTGCGAGATCATGTTGTTTATCTCTTCAATTTCCGGTACTCTTGTCCTGAGCTCCAGAATGTGTTTTTCCCTGTCTGACTGAGCAGTAAGTCTGCGGTGTCTTATTATTTCAAGGGCAGCCGAGTAGTGTTTTTCACTCAATTGTTTTCATCTCCTTTATCTGCGTTCGCGGCGAACGGTATAGCGTAATCCATGACCTTGCTGATATCGTAGGAAGCCTTTTTCTTAGGCGCATTCGGACTGTATGACGCAGATTTTTTACTTGAAAATTCAGTTTTTGCCTGTTCGCGGGTCCTGATGCCAAGCTTTTCCCAGTTTCCGAGAATGCCGTTTACATATTTTACAGTGAGCGGCTTGCCCTGGTCAACAGCTCTTTCGCATGCACATGCAATAAGATCGGTGTCAAATCCCTTTGCGATCCACTCGTCAAATATCATCTGCTGTTCAGGAGTCGGCTTGCGTTTGAGCCCGAATTCAGATGTCATTTTTGCAGTAAATGTGTGTGCGGCAGTACGGCGGGCGATCTCAGCATCTGCTTTTTCAGCCGTGTTGATGTCGTTCTGGCTCCAGTCAACAGCAATGGTTTCAATATATGTTGTGCTTGTTTTTCCGATAGAAGCACAGTAGGTGAGGAGCATGAGTATTACGTCAGCCTTCAGTCCGAGATATTCATGCTGCCAGATTATCGAACGCATCATTGTGTGGTTTATGGTAGAACCGAGGATCTGCTGAGCCATATCAAGAACGGCCTTCATTTCAGATGTGGAGCAGAGCTGCTGAAGCTCTGTCGGAGTACGCTGGAAAGATGCACTTGTTGCCTGTACCGGAGCCGGAGCAGGTTTGGCCGGCTTGTTTTCGCAGACAACACTGTTTACGTTCTGATGAGCAGTTTCCTGTCTGTCCTCAGATGCACTTACCGGAGAGTCAGCCATGTTCTTTTCTGCCGTTTTTACTCTGCCGGAAGTACCGCTTCCGATAATACCGACGCCCTCCCAGAAATTAAAAGCATCTTTAACGTCGTCTGGTTCAATATTGATAGCGGCAGCAATTTCAGTGCTGTTTATATTTCTTCCGTTGTTTCTTAAAATATACAGAAGGACCTTTACAGCGCTTCCTGAAGCGAGTTTTAAATAATTGTCAACCACAGCAGACGGAACGGCGAAAATATTTCCGTAGCATCCTGCATCAAGATAATAGTCCATACATGGTCCTTCCTTTTAAGTCGTTAGAATTTGCTTTATTATCATATCACATTTTTAAAATGAATACAAGCGCTGATTTATTCTTAAATGAGTGCGGAAGCAGGGCGCAAAGCACCGTTTTACGTTCTTTTAGCAAATGCGCCGAATCCGGATCTGCAATAAAATCAGTTTTTTCCGGAAACATGAGTTCAATAAAAAAATCTGAAAAAAGGTATTGACAACAGAAAAAGTTCATGATATAATAATATAACAGTCAGGCCTGTGATGTAAAAACAACGGGAATGACTTAAAAAAAGTATCTTGAAAATTGAACAATGCACTAAACAATACCCTTGAAGATTCTTTGAGATTCATTCTCATGAATTATTTAAGAAGTCAAGCAGAAGATAAAAAAATCTGCAGCTAAGTATTCTGAAGAGAGTACAGGAAAGATAATAAACCGAAAGGTTATTATAGAACTTTTATAAAGAGTTTGATCCTGGCTCAG
>CADAPI010000020.1 GCA_902789705.1 uncultured Ruminococcus sp. | reverse complement strand
GTACCAGGCTTTCACAGACTACAAGGGCATGATGGATCTTATCGAAGACCTTTATGTAACACTTACAAGAAAGATCTGCGGCAAGGACGTTATCACATATCAGGGCGTTGAGATCAACATGGGTGCTCCATGGGAGAGACTCACAATGATCGAAGCCGTTAAGAAATATGCCGGCGTTGACTACAACGAATGGAAGACTGACGAAGAAGCAAGAGCCTGCGCAAAGGCAAAGAACGTAAACGTTGAAGAAGGCGACGCCGCAAGTTGAAGACAAGCTCATTCAGCCTACAATCATCTACGATTATCCGGTTGAAAACTCACCGCTTGCAAAGAGAAAGCCTTCAGATCCTGCATTCACAGAACGTTTCGAATACTTCATCTACGCAAGAGAAATGGGTAACGCATTCTCAGAACTCAACGATCCTATCGATCAGAGAGAACGTTTCGTAAAGCAGGTTGAAGCAAAGAGAGCACAGGGCGCAAATGCTGAAGTTGATGAAGACTTCGTAACAGCTCTTGAATACGGTATGCCTCCTACGGGCGGTCTCGGATTCGGTCTTGACCGTCTTGTAATGCTCCTCACAGACAGCGCTTCTATCAGAGATGTACTTCTCTTCCCTACAATGAAGCCTCTCGGAACAGACAACAGACAGAAGGCAGCAGAACAGGATGCTGAACTTGAAGCTCCTGCAAAGGACGAAGTTATCGACTTCTCAAAGGTAGAGATCGAACCTTTGTTCAAGGATTTCGTTGACTTTGAAACATTCTCAAAGAGCGACTTCCGTGCAGTTAAGGTGCTTGCATGTGAAGCAGTTCCGAAGTCAAAGAAGCTCTTAAAGTTCACACTCGATGACGGTACAGGCGAGGAAAGAACTATCCTCAGCGGTATTCACGCTTACTACGAACCTGACGAACTCATCGGCAGAACACTTATAGCGATCACAAATCTTCCTCCTCGTGCAATGATGGGCATTGAATCAAACGGTATGCTCCTCAGTGCAGTTCACACAGAAGAAGGCGAGGAAAAGCTCCATCTCCTTATGGTAGACAGACATATACCTGCAGGCGCAAAGCTTTACTGATAAGTGACAGTGCATACTTAAATTCATTATGATCATAATGCAGTAATAATAACCGGCCCGCGAAAGTTATATTTCACGGGCCGGTTTGTTTAAATGACTGCGGGGTGGTGAATGTGAGAAAAATATACAGACCGGAACATATACGTTATCTGAACACAGGAAGCGGAATAGTGCTTCTGGGTTGTGCTGTTTATCTGGCATTTGCCGCGAAGACAGGACGCGGGATACCGTGTATTTTCTACCGCTTTCTTGGAATAAAATGTCCGGGATGCGGTATGACGAGAGCTGCCGTCAGTATAGCCCGCGGTGATCTGAAAGCTGCGGCCGGGTACAATATAATGAGTGTAACAGTCATGCCGGCGCTGTTTGTTTATCTTGTGTATCGTATGATAAGAGAAGAATGGTATGACAACAAAGATGTTGAAGTGTGGGAATATGTCTTTTTCCTGCTTATCTTTTTAACGACTGTTGTCTATACTGTCCTGCGGAATTTTATATAGAAAACGCTGATTTCTTCATGAATCAGCGTGGATCCGGGGAAAAGCCGGATTTCCGTCTGATTAGTGTTTTCATAGTAAAAAAGGTGGATGCCATTATCGTAATGACATTCACTTTTTTGTATCTGTTTATGATAAAAAACTTCATTAAAAAAATATATGATTTTTATTGATTATGCACGAATTTTATGATATAATAATTAACGGTGCGGTCTTAAGACCGGTTTTGTACGTGAATTAACCTGAGGCGCAAGCCTGCAGGACCGGTGGTTTTCACCGGTCAGACCAGAACAGGAGGTCAACACATGAACGAAAAGAATACAGGACACAAGGGAATGCTTGATACGGTTATCGATTCTCTGGAAAAGTCAAAGAGTGAAAGACTTCATGCGGCTTCGGACAAAGCACTTACTGCGGCTGCTGAAAGGGAAAAGGAGAACGAAGAATACCGGAAGAAGCTTCACCGTGAGAAAATAGAACTCCTGAAGGCAAAGCAGGGTATTACAGACGGAAGTGAATTTGAAGCCAAAGAAGAGAAAAAGGAATATACGTTTTTTCAGAAGGTCGGTGCGTTCTTCTACTGCAACAAGCCCTTGATAGTTATCGGAAGTTTCTTTGTTCTTCTGGCAGGGTTCCTCGGCTACGACTACATCAGAAGACCGGACCCTGACTTTACCGTTATGGTACTTTCATGCAGCTATGAGATGAACAGAAGCTGCGAAAAACTTGAAGAAATTATAAACGAATACACTGACGATATGAACGGAAACGGCGATGTTCTTGCGTCTGTTTACTATATGCCTCTGTGCGACATGACCGATCAGGTAAACTATGATGACGAAGATGAAAAAACAGGCACAGAAAAAAAAGTTGTAAATGCTGAAAGTGCATCAGAGCCGGAAGAAACTGCTGCCGTGACCGAAAAGCCAAAAAAGTCACAGGACATTTACACACAGCAGGCAAGCTCTTCAAAACTCTTTACACTTATGCAGACCGGAGATACCATAATGGTAATCTCTGATACCGACGCAGATATATTCCTTCTTCCTGACCAGACGCTTGAAGACCTTGAAGCGCTTTATCCCGGAAACGAGCACGTAAAGGGACACGGCTTCTATCTTTCCGGAACAAAGTTTGCGGAAGAGACAGGATACGAAGGCGAGGTTCCGGAAGATCTGTACATCGGTTTAAGAAAAGTACAGAAGGGATCACATTACAGAGACGAAATGCAGAAAAACTACGACGAAGCAAAGAAGATACTCGATGCTCTTGTTGAGCGTTTTTCATAATTAAAAAGCCTTGCAGATCCGCAAACTGCGCTTGATCCTGCATCCCGGCCAACAGTAAACGAAAGGATCATTTTTATGAGTAAATTATGTCAGTACTGCGGTGCTGAAATGGACAATGAAGCTCTGGAGTGCCCTGAATGTCTGAAAAAGATTCCCGGAGCTGATACGATAAAGAAAAGGAAAGAGGCAGAAAAGAAGAAGAAACAGAAGAAGATCATCAGAATAGTGACCGGATCTGTTCTTTCAGTCGCTTTTATAACAGGTCTTGTACTGCTTGTTACACATTTTGTAAGGAAGCCGTCCGACATCTATATGAAACCTGTAAAGAATTATATTAACGGATGCGTTGCAAATGAGTACGATGAATACATTTCAGCCTTCCCTGAATATCTTCAGCAGATCATAAGCGAACAGTACGCTTATCTTGTAATGAATGAGATGCCTTCCACACCTGAGAAAGTGCATACTGCCGACCTTCTGTACTTCGATCAGTACTACAGGGCTATAGCTCAGAAGTACGGCACTGATTTTGATATAACATACAAGATATATGACGAGAAGCATCTGAATGATGAAGAACTTGAAAAGTATACAAGTGAATTCCGTTCCTTTGATCAGCAGAACTTAAGTGACGTTTCTTTCTCGGAAGGATATGAACTGACAGTTGCGTTCACGGTAAAAGGAAATCTGGGCTCAAAGACATTTACGGAAAAAGAATTTCCGGTACTTAAGATCGATGATACCTGGTACATTATGAATTACATCGACTTTTTCAAGGAAGAAGAAAAAACAAGTCTTCAGAACATGAATTAAAACAGAACAAGCTGCGCACCTTTCGGTTGCACAGCTTGTTTTTTCTTTATACGTTCAAAGTAATTATCAGTCTGTTTCAAGTCGTATCACGTTGTCGAACAGAGCATAGAACTTCGGCGGAATGATCTTGTTGATATGACATTTTCCGAAGAACCACTTGCTGTATACACAGTCTGTAAGAAGCTGTTCGAAAAATCCGTCCGTTTCAAGATGGTCATAAATATCGAGGTCGAGACATTTTTTCAGCGACTGCGGAGGTTCGTGAGTGATTATGTAGTCGATAATGCCCTCGTTTAGAGTAATGTTTCGTAAACCTTCCTCAACTTCCTCTTTTGTCGGCTGTTCCTGTTCGAACCAGGTGCCTGTCTCTTTTCTGATGTCTATGTCGGGACTTAGTCCGCCGCCGAAGGTGAAGAATTTCTTTCCTTCAATAGTATAGACCTGACCGCGCTTAAGATGGATGATATTGTCTGAGATCTGGCCTGCTATACCGCCGTTCCAGCTGATTTCAGGATACTGTGCAAGAAGATCGAAGTTTTCGTGACATCCGTCTATGAACGCTATCGTGTAGCGGAGCTCATCAAGTTTTCTGAGCATATTCATCTCGGCACGGCTGCCGTCCCAGATGAAACCGAAATCGCCGCATACTATAAGAGTATCGTCCCTTTTCAGCTTTCTGGTTATTGAATCTCTGAATCGTGAGATATCGCCGTGGGTATCGCCTGTTATATATATCATTTGATCACCTTTGTAATTATTTGCAGTGAACGGAAACGATCGCTGCAAAAATGATTTTTTGCCGTATACAGCCGTCAGAGGACGTTTGCTGTAAATGGCTGACATTCAGTATATCTACTATTCTATCATAAAATAAGGCAGACGTAAATGATTTATTTTATTTTTGTGAAAATTTTTACGGAAAACCCCTTTTATTGCGGCCTGAAATTTGATATAATATATTCGTATGAAAAAAATCAAGCTTTTGAGGAGATGCAGAATGAAAAGATTTATCAGTATGCTTACGGTATTGATGGTGCTGTTCAGTTTTTCAGTGTATATTTCACCGGACAGAGTACAGGCGCTGTCATTCAGACCAACTTTCCAGCTGGAAAGTGATGCCGGTATCCTTTATCACGTGGATACAAAGACGGTCGTTTTTGAAAAGAACGCTGACAAGCAGTGCAGTCCGGCACAGACAGTTCAGATAATGACTGCAGCTGTTGCCATCGACAAGGCGCAGAGCATGGAAGCTGTAATTGAAATACCGGCTAATGTGTACAATGAATTTGAAAAGTACCGTGAAAAGTATCCTTCCGAGAGCTTCCCGTACAATGAAGTAACAAGTTCCTATCTTGCAGAAGGCGAGCAGCTGAAGGTACAGGATCTTATCAGTGCAATGCTTCTTGAATCTTCATGCGAAGCTGCCTACGCACTTGCATATGTTATCGGACAGGGAAGCATTCAGAACTTTGTAAATATGATGAATGAAAAGGCCACTGAAATAGGATGTACAGGAACCAATTTTACCAATCCTCACGGCCTTTACGATGAAAAGCAGTACACTACCGCAAGGGATATGCTGAAAATCACCGAATATGCAATGAGCCTTCCGGGTTTTGCGGAATATGCTCAGGCTGTTACAGTCAAGACCGGTGCTACCAACATGTCTGCTGAAGGACATGAGTTCAATAACGTAAACCTTATGATGAACTCTTCAAGCGACTACTATTATCAGGGCACAAAGGGCATTAAGACCGGTAACTCAAACCAGTCGGGCAGATGTCTCGTTACAAAGGCTACACGTGACGGCGAAAGCTATCTGGCTGTTCTGTTCAATGCTCCTTTTAAACAGGATGAATATGAAAATGATATTTTCACACATCTTAATGACGCAGTAAAACTTTTCGACTGGGCATTTACAAATCTTGAACACAAGGTCGTACTTGAGGAGACACAGGAGATAGGTTCCCCTAAGATCCGTTTTGCCAAGGGTAAGGACTACATCAATCTGAAACCTGAACACGATGTAAAGTGTATGTGGCTTTCAACTGTCGATACATCAAACATTATCACTGAGATCGATTATGTATACGATGAAGTGAGTGCACCGATAAAGGCAGGAGAGAAGCTTGGCACTCTAAAACTCCGCTATCTTGACAACGAGATCGGAACAGTTGACCTGGTAGCTTACAGTGACGCGGAATTTTCATACACAAAATATCTCTCAGAAGTTTTTACTACATATCTTAAATCATCAGCTTTAAAAACAGCGCTCCGCATAGCGACCGGACTTTCACTTCTTTATCTTGTTTTCGTAGGCTATATTATCAACCTTCGTGCAAAGAAAAGAAGAGAACAGAAGAATGCTGCCGCTTTAAGAGCCAAAAATCAGTAAAAAAACGAAACACCCGATGGATAAAAATCCACCGGGTGTTTATTATTTTCTTTTTGCATATAAAATAACGAAAACATCTTGACTATTTTATATAAATAGGATATAATAATACTGTTGCTTATCTATCTTACAGGGTAAGATTTCTCGTCAGGAAGTTGTCCCGTCATCCATTTGGCGTTTTTGTTCTTCCTTGTCGCAAATCCTCCGACCGGCAGATCACAGAGTTTTTCAATACTCGGATCGATCTCCAGAAGCTCGCCGATACTTATTATAACAGCATCAGCGTCGGTGTGTTCGGAATTGCAGAGAAACTGCCAGTTGTTATCATCAAAGTGATGAGTAACAAAGGTTATAGGTTTATTGTCTTCAAGAACGTGACAGCATGTAAAGCAAAGCATGCCCTTACGTTCCGAGAACGGGTAATATGCCATAAAGCACCTCCAGAACTGAATTTTATAGTGTGGTATTAATTATTATACTATAAAACAATGCCGTTTACAATACGGTTTCGGCTTAAAAAGGAAGATGACCGGCATATTAAACAGTAAAATAAATTTTAACCGTTTTGTAAGGTTTGTATCTTTTGAAGAGAGAATTAATACAGACTGCACTAAGAATTTTAAGTTTTATTGTGCATGTTGTCTGATAAAGATAACAATTCTGTAGTATTCATTGACTTTTAAAGTGCAACGAAGTATATTATTATTAAAGACAAACGTTAAACACATTAACGGAGTTTTTTAAAATGGTTTCAATCAAAGATATCGCCAGAAGGTGCGGCGTTTCTAGCGCAACAGTGAGTAAGGCACTCAATGACTGCAGCGACATCAGCGCAAGGACTAAGAAAAAAGTCAGGGCAGTAGCTGACGAACTCGGTTACTTTCCGAACTCCAGCGCCAAGGCACTTAAAACAAACAAAACAAACACTATCGGCGTTATCTATAACAACAGACTTGGAAACGGTCTTAAGCATCCTTATTTTTCAGCAGTTATCCAGGGTTTCAAGGAAGCAGTTGAGGAAAAAGGATATGACATAATCTTCATTGGTGAGATCAAAGATGAAAAGCCGCTTACATACTATGAACACTGCCGGCACAGAAATGTTGAAGGCGTGCTGGTAGCATGTGCAGATTTCTACGACAGTCAGATCGGTGAAGTTCTCCGGAGTGATCTTCCTTCAGTTGTGATCGACTTCTTTTCAAGGCGGGAACATTCAGTTTGTTCAGACAACCGTCAGGGAATGAGAGACATACTTGAGTATGTCTATGAAATGGGTCACAGAAAAATAGGTTACATTTACGGTGACACATCACTGATAACTACTGTAAGGCTTGACACCTTTACGGAAACAATGAAGCAGCTCGGTGTTCCTCTTGTACTTGACTACATTAAACAGGGAAAGTACAGTGAAGCAGAACGTTCCGAGGAGCTGGTTTCAGAAATGCTTTCGCTTTATGAACCTCCGACATGCATATTAATGCCGGATGACATTTCAGCTTTCGGCGGAATAAAAGCAGCTCGGAAACTGGGCTTAAGAATACCTGAAGACATTTCATTCGTCGGTTTTGACGGAGTTATGATGGGACAGATAATCGAACCTAAACTTACAACGGTTCTGCAGAACACCACAGAGCTTGGAAGAAGAGCAGCAGATCTTCTGCTAAGCCGTATAAAAGGTGAAGAGATATCTGAACTGAAAAAGCACACTTTGATTGAAACAAGCCTGATAAAGGGTCAAACAGTCGCAAGACTGACCACATAAATATTAATGCATATTATATTTACCAAAATATAATATAATCATTAAGGAGGAAAATTTAGAAATGAAGAATTTTAAGAAGACATTAGCATTACTTGCTGCTCTTGCTCTCTCAGCAACAGCACTCTACGGCTGCGGTCCTGCAGCAGGCGGCGATTCAAAGCCAGCTGCTAGCAACGACGGCAACTCAGCAACAGAAGAATCAAAGACTGAAGACTCACCTGCAGACGGCGGCGAAACAGCTGCTAACGGCGACCAGCTCACAATCCTTTGCTGGAACGCAAACGACAGCCAGCCAATGGTTGATCTTTTCTGTGAAAAGACAGGTACAGATCCTTCACTCATCAACATCAAGAACTTCAACGTACAGGGCGGTCAGGCTTCAGAACAGTACACACAGTACCTTGCAAACGCTGACAACGACGCTGACATCATGTTCCTCGAAGCTGACTGGTGCCTTAACTTCATCAACGATGACGCTCAGACACTTCCACTCTCAGAAATCGGCTACTCAGATTCAGATTTCTCAGACATCTATGACTACGTTGTAGAAACAGGTAAGTCAACAACAACAGGCGCTCTCAAGGGTATTTCATGGCAGGCTGCAGCAGGTGGCTTCTGCTACAGAGATGACCTCGCTGAACAGTACCTCGGCGTTAAGACACCTGATGAAATGCAGGAAAAGGTTAAGGACTGGGATACATTCCTTGCAACAGCTAAGGCTCTTAAGGACGCTAACGGTCCTGCTCTCTCAGCTACACTCGGCGGTGTATGGCAGGTTTACTCAGGTTCAAGAGGATCAGCTTGGGTTAAGGACGGCAAGCTTGTAGTTGATGACTACTGCACAAAGTATGCTGAATTTGCTCACACACTTTACAACAACGACTATGTAACAAAGGTTTCACAGTGGTCACCAGAATGGACACCACTCGGACAGACAGATGACGTAATGGGCTTTTTCGTATCAACATGGGGCTTCGGTGACACAATCCTTACAGCTGCAGCAGGCGGCGAAGGCGGCGCTACATTCGGTAAGTGGAAGTGCGTAGTTGGTCCTTCACCATTCTACTGGGGCGGTACATGGCTTGCTCCTGCAGCAAGAATCAACAACAAGGAACTTGCTAAGCAGTTCATCGACTTCTTCACAATCGACGAAGAAGGCGCTACAGCTTATGCTGAAAAGCAGGGCGAATACATGTCAAACAAGAAGGTTATGGAAGCTATCATCGCTAAGGGCGAATACAAGGGTGCTCCTGTACTCGGCGGCCAGAACCAGTTTGAAGTACTCAACCAGGTTGCTAACAGTATCGATATGAAGGGCAAGATCACTCCATACGATGCAGTTATCAAGACTGAATTCAGCAATGCTGTAAACAGCTACTGTGACGGTACATACGCAACAGTTGATGAAGCTATGGAAGCATTCAAGGATGGCGTTGCTGCACAGATCACAGACGGTTCTGTAACAATTGAATAATTGAACAGATTTTAAAAATTAAATATTAACTGACCACACTTCCTGCAGGACGGGTATGCCCTGCAGGAGTGTGTGTTGTGTTAATATAATGATTTTATCCTGAATACTATATGTGTGCCTAGGAGGGCGTTTTGAGAATGAAATCAAGTGCACAAAACAGAATCCGTTCAATTAGTTATGCTAAATACGGATATTACTTTATTTTACCTTTTTTTATAGTCTATTTGATTTTTCAGCTCGTTCCGCTGATCAATACTTTCAGACTTTCAGTTTACGGCAATGGTAACTTAGCTCAGGATTATGTCGGATTGAAAAATTTCGCAGTACTCCTGTTCGGCGGCGCCAACAGAACGGAATCGGCTCTTCACAGAGATGTTTTCAACGATCTGTTTAATACTCTCATACTCTGGTTTGGTAACTTTATTCCGCAGTTAGGTCTGTCATTACTGTTAGCTGTTTGGTTCACAGACATCAACCTCAAGATCAAGGGCAAGACATTCTTCAAGGTCGTTATGTACTTACCGAACATTGTTACAGCGGCTTCAGTAGCAGCGTTATTTTTGATGTTATTCTCAAAAACAAAGTACGGCCCTATCAACAGCTACCTTATTGATCACGGCTTCATTGATGAAAGCAGTCCTATTGACTTTGTAAGAGCCAAGTGGCAGTCAAGAGGAGTTATCATGTTCGCTCAGACATGGATGTGGTTCGGTAATACAATGATCATGCTCATGTCAGCTATCATGGGTATCAGTAAGTCACTCTTTGAAGCAGCTGATATCGACGGCGCAAACAGCAGACAGGTGTTCACAAAGATCACACTTCCGCTTCTCCGTCCAATGGTTATTTACACACTTGTTACTTCCATGATCGGTGGTCTCCAGATGTGGGATCTCCCTTACCTTTACAAGGAAGGAACAGCATGGAATAAGAACACTGAAACAATTGCTGTATTCATCTATAACAAGTTCCATATCATTCCTCAGAACTACGGTTACTCTGCTGCAGCTTCTGTAATACTCTTCGTAATCACTTCAATTCTTGGATGCGTCTGCTTCGCTATGAACGTAGATAAGGACGACAAGAAAAAGAAGGCACTTGCAAAGGAACAGAAGAAACTTGCAAAACTTCAGAGTAAATCATCATTCGGAGGGTTCTGATTATGAATAACACAAATGACAACTACACAAGAAAAGTCATGATCAAGTCGATCGTGATCATGGCCGTTCTTGTTCTTATAACTATCATCGTTCTCGCACCAATTTATATACTTTTTGTAAATGCAACACGTGATCCTCAGGCTATTACAAATCATCCTCTCAGTTTCATTCCGGGAACAAGTTTTATAAGAAACATTAAGGAAACAATAAACTTAAATAAGATCGGCAAGATTTCATACAGTGCATGGATCGGCTACAGAAACTCTTTCTTTATTACAGTTTCTGCAACAGCACTTTGTATCTTTTTCTCAGCGCTTACAGCTTACGGTCTTGTAATTTATGATTTCAAGCTTTCTACACCTGCATATACTTTTATACTTGCAGTTATGATGGTACCGGTACAGGTTACATCAGTTGGTTTCGTACAGTTCATGGGAAAACTCAAGCTTACTGATACATACTGGCCTCTTATCGTTCCTGCAATTGCGGCACCTGCAATAGTATTCTATATGCGTCAGTACATGAAGGCAAACTTCCCGACGGAAATCGTTGAGGCTGCGCGTATCGACGGTTCAGGCGAGTTAAGCACATTCGTAAGAATCGCTATTCCGATGCTCAAGCCAGCTGTTGGTGTACAGGCAATATTTGTTTTCATCGCTAACTGGAACAACTTCTATACACCATCTATGATCCTCATTTCAAGAGAATTCAAGCAGTACACAATGCCTATGATGGTTGAGTCAATTCTTTCGAACGATAAGCTTTCTGACCAGGGTGTAAGATACTGTGCGATCGTTCTTTCGATCCTTCCGATCATCGTTATTTACTGCTTCCTCTCACGTCTCATCGTTGACAACGTAGCAGAAGGCGGCGTTAAGGAATAATTTCTTATCCCGTATTAATAACAAAATCAGGCTGTCGGTCTTCCGGCAGCCTTTTTGTATTATGTAATCAATGAATAAACTGACTATGAATGTATAAAAGAAACTTTATATGTGCGCGAACCATCGAATTTTCAGCATTTTATGAGAAGACAAGGCATAATAGTATTTTCGTTTGAAGAAAACCGTAAATGAAAATATACAATATAGCCAAAAACATCTCAAAAATAAATTGAAATTTATAAATGATTTTTATGGTATAAAGTTTAAAAATACTCTTTTGTACAATACTAATAAATTGGAACGTTTTTTTAGCGTTTTTCTTAAAAAGAGTTGAAATTATTGCGAATTTGATTTATAATAATTATAGTTTATGTTTATACTTTCGCAACTATAATGGGAGGTCTATTAAATGCCGATATCGTTAATCCGCAACACTAAAGACAACGCAATGCACGGCACAGACAACGGAAAATATACCGGATGCCGAATGAAACTTGCAGGAGGCTCATGGTATACAAGAGAAGGCGAACTCAAAGACATCACTGATCTTACCTGTGAGCGATGCAAAGAAGTATTTGCAACTAAAATGATCCGCGAAAGCAATAAGGAAGAACTTCGTATTGCAAAGGAAGAAAAGAAACGTTATCAGAAAGCTAAGAAACAGGGTATTGTTAGAGAAGCTACATATGAAGAATATTTATTAAACAGAGAAGCTGAAGAATCTGCAAAGAAAGCAAGCAGAAATGATGAAGCTACATCAAGATCACTTCAGATGCTCCGTGATGCTATTCCTGGTGAAAAGCCACAGCCGGGTCAGCCTGTATTTACATCATACGGCGGTTCACAGAGTGCACAGAGTCCTGCTCCTGCAGTAAGCGCACCTCAGGCACCGTTTGATCCGTATTCACAGAGTGCTCCTGCTCAGAGCTTTACAGCTCCGCAGAACATGTTTGACCCTTATGCACAGCAGGCTCCTTCACCGGCAGTTACAGCTCCGCAGAATATGTTTGATCCATATGCTCAGAGCGCACCTGCAGCAAGTGCACCGCAGAATATGTTTGATCCTTACGCTCAGACTCCTGCAGCAAGTGTACCTGCTTCAATGTTCGATCCTTACGCACAGAGCGGACAGCCTGCACCGGCAGTTACAGCTCCGCAGAATATGTTTGATCCGTATGCCCAGAGCGCACCGGCTGCACAGAAGCCAGTAGTAAGTGCTCCGCAGGCACCGTTTGATCCTTACGCATATTCACAGCCACAGAATACATTTGATCCGTTTGCACAGAACAATGCTTCACCGGCAAACAGCCTGCAGTTTGATGATATCCCATCAGCTTCAGCTCAGGAAACAAAGACAGAAGAACCGACACCTGTATTCCAGGAATACACAGGCGCTGCGTCAGTAAGCTCACCGGTTCAGAGTACAGCTCCGTCTGCACCTTCTGCTCCGTCTGCATCTGACGATGATTTCCTTTCACAGTTCCTTGTAAAGCCTCAGCCTGTACCGGAAACAGTATCAGCTCCGTCTGCTTCTGATTCAGTTACAGCTCAGAACATTGTAAGTGCTACAGATGATATTCTTTCACAGTTCAGCATCGGATCACAGCTTGCTGAACAGGCAACACAGCAGAAAGCAGAGGCGCCTTCTCCTGCAGCTCCTGTTACAGCTGCTGCCAAGGCAGATGCATCATCATTCTTCTCAGACAACATTCCTGTTATCGGTGCTGAATATGCAGGTGCTTCATCTGTAAATTCCGCAGTAACAGAATTCGGTTCGCTCAATATTGCAGAACCTGCAAATGATGAATTTGTAGTTCCTAACGTTCCTGTTTACCAGCCGTCAGGAAACAACTACGTATCACAGACTGTAAATAACTACAGCAAGACTCAGACTTCAGTAGCTATGGATGAACTTGCTTCACCAGGCGTTCCTTCTTCATTCACACAGTCTTCTGCTGCAGCAGATTACAGCCAGACAGAATCTATCATGAGTGGTTTTGATTCTGTACAGACTCCTTCTGCAGCGACTATGTCAGGATTCGGTAATGCAGCTCCTTCTCAGCCGGCAATGAACGGCTTTGGTACTGCTCCTTCACAGTCTGCAGTGAACAGCTTCGGTTCTGCTTCTCAGAATCCATATGCACAGCCGCAGTTTACACAGCCTCAGAATCCATACGCTCAGCCGCAGAACAGCGGATTCCAGATGCCTCAGGGTTACGGTGCTGCTACACAGGCAAGACCTGCAGCTCCTGCACCAGCTCCTAAGCCGGCACAGAAACAGTCAGTCTTTGGCGCACACACTGGTACAGCTGATTCTATCGAAGAAGCTCTCCGTCAGCTCGGTGCAGATGTTGGAAACACACAGCAGCAGCAGGGCCAGATGCCAGAGAAGGAAGAACTCGTACCAGATTTCGTAGCTTACGTTCCGTCATCAAGCAAGGTTCTTCACCAGAGCGCACCTTCACAGTCTGCTTCATCAAGCGTTCCTAAGCGTCCTATTTCAGCAAGGGAAGCTAAGCAGCTCGCTAAGATCGACGCTAAGTTTAAGAAAGATCTTATTTCAAGAGGTTTCAATCCAAATGAAATAAAGAACGGCAGAAGAGGAAAGTAATAAACATTACTGATTATTAAATATTTCATAAAAATACTCCTGTTACGGATATCTGTAACGGGAGTATTTCTTTTACACTGGATTTCTAAGCATAAAATATCGTAATGGGAAATGGAACTTAACTGGTATCAGGAACGAGGATTTTCATGACACAGAAAAAGACCGGATAATGCAGCATATACAATGCCTTATCCGGTCTGATATTTTTATTTAATGACTGAAACTGTAATTTAGTCTGTCGCGGCTTATTACTTTGCTACTGCGTTACCAAGGAATGCAGCTCCTATGATGCCGGCATCGTTTCCGAGTTCAGCAATAACGATCTCTGTATTCTTTGCAAGTGATCTTGTGTAAACTTCCTTCTTAACGAGTTCCTTTACAGGGAGAAGGAGAGGATCACCTTCGTTGCATACGCCGCCGCCGATGCAGAGAATATCAGGCTGGAAGATGTTGATGATGTTTGTGATACCAGCTGCAAGGTATGTGATGTACTTATCTACAACTTCCTTAGCAGACTTGTCACCTGCACGCATAGCGTCGAAAGGAGTTCTTGCAGTTACCTTGCCGTTCTTTTCTGCTGAAAGCTTCCACATTATGCTGTCCTTGTCGACTTCCATAGCTTCCTTTGACATTCTGATAAGACCTGTAGCAGATGAGAATACTTCAAAACATCCCTTACGTCCGCATGTACACTGAGGACCTGCTGGATCGATAACGATGTGGCCGAGTTCAGCGCCGGCATTGTTTGATCCTGAGTAGATCTTGCCGTCGATAATGATACCGCCGCCTACACCTGTTCCGAGTGTAATGCAGATAGCGTTGTTAGCCTTCTTTGCAGCGCCGGCAACGAATTCACCGTAAGCAGCTGCGTTTGCGTCGTTTTCGATAAATACAGGCTTGTCAATGAGCTTGTGAATGTAATCTGCCATAGGAACATTGTCAAATCCGAGGTTGTTTGAGTATACGATAACGCCGTTTGCGTTGTCAGCGATACCTGGTGTTCCTATACCCACCCATTCGATCTGATCCATTGAAAGTTCAGCCTTCTTAACAGCTTCAATAGCTGTCTTAGCCATATCTTCACCGATCTCAGATGCAGGACGTGGACAGTTTGTCTTTGTTGATGCCTTTGCGATGATCTCATAGTTTTCGTTGACAACACCGGCAGATATGTTTGTGCCGCCGAGGTCAATACCTACGTAATACTTCATTTAAAATTTCCTCCGTTTATTTAATCTATACGAGTTTTTATTATAAGGCAGTTACCTGTGACGGTGGATCTGCCATAACCGGCTGGTATAAAAATGCTGTCGCCCTTGGTAAAGTCCATGCTGAAGTCCTTTCCTTCAAGACGGCCGCTGCCTTCTGTAACAAGAAGGTGTTCAAAAGATGTGCTGTCGGTATTAAGTTCAGCTTTTTCATGTATATTCAGCAGATGAACAGTGAAAATACTGCAGGAAGCAAGCAGTCTGGAAGAGAAGCCGTTATGTTCTTCAGCAGAGTGAGAAGGACAGTTCTCAGGCGGGCAGAGAGCTGTAACATCACACGCCTTGTCGATGTGGAGTTCACGTTCTTTTCCGTTCTTGTCTTTTCTTCCGTAGTCATAAATGCGGTAAGTGGTGTTCGAGTTCTGCTGTATTTCCGCAATAAGAATACCTTTTCCGATAGCATGGAGAGTACCTGAGGTGATAAAGAACACGTCGCCTTTTTTTACAGGTACACGGTTGACTTTTTCAAGAAGAGTACCTTCTTCGATACTGCGTCGGAATTCATCTTTCGTAATATTCTTTTTGAATCCGAAGAGAAGGGAAGCACCTTCCTCACAGTCTATGATATACCACATTTCAGTTTTGCCGCATCCGTTTTCGTGCTTACGGGCGTAAGCATCGTCAGGATGTACCTGAACTGACAGATCATCATGTGCGTCGATCAGCTTGATGAGAACAGGGAAGTCCTTCATGTCTCTGCAGTTTGTGCCGAGAATGTCCCATCCGTTTTCATCGATGAAATTCTTTAGCGTCTGCTCTGTACCAGAAACTACTGAAGGACCGTCTCTGTGACAGGAAAGCTCCCAGCTTTCAGCTACTTTTTCAAGAGAGCATTGCTTGCCGAATTCATCACGAAGTCTTGTGCCGCCCCATAAATAATCCTTGCAGACAGCTGTAAGTTTCACTGGTCCGGTCATAGTATACGTGTCTCCTCTCCATGGGGAAAATCTGTTATAATTCTACCATAAAAGACTGTAAAAGTCAATGTAAACATAACAAAAAGGAACTGCCGGCCGGCATCAGCGTAGCGTTCTGATACCGGACCGGCAGTCCCTTTGAATAATTAGGAAAATTAGAATTGAAGAAGTTTTTAATGTTTGGTTTGTTGAATGAATTTTCTGAATTTAGGGAAACGCTGATTTACAGCAAATTCACCCTCCGGAAATCCGGCGAAGCCGTATCTCACGTCTGATCAGCGTTTCCTCAGGAATTTTGGATTTTGAATTTTAAGGAATTTTTTGAAATGTCAGAAGTTTTGTTTTAAGAATGTTTAAAGAAAAGGTTTTGCGATTTTGTTTTCCAATAGTTTTGAATTCTTCAGATTTTTGTTAGCTTGGTTTGAATGTTTGAGAGGAGAATCTGAAGTGATGGCCTCCGCCATCGTGGTTTCAGCCGCCGCGCACCCGGTACGCTCCGGTGCGCATTGGCCGTCAGTAAACGAAATACCGTTTCCGCTTACTTTATTTTAAAGGACCGAAACTTCCTTGGCATAACGTCCAGGGTAGAAATAAACCGTAATCTTTCGGTGAAAGTCCGAGCTCTTGACCTTTTTCCTGACTGACTCTTTACCTGAAAAGCTGTCACTGTTCATGTGCCTTCTCCTCCCGTGAAGAAGGTGCCGAACATCAGGAAGATCTGACCCCTGATTTTTCCGGATGTACGACCGGATCAGAAACCAGAACCGAAAGCAGGCAACTGGCTGACAAATGCTGAACTTTGAAGCGTCTGAGTGGTGAGATTGCGTTCAGTTTAGCCCCTCTAGTTTTGCGTCACTGCCTTTCAGCAGCTTTGCCGTTAGTCAAACGTTTCATTTCCTTCAATGACTATAGTATATCATGAAAATGCGGATATGTCAATAGATTTTTGATAAAAAACAATCAGTTTATATAAAATAAATATTTACAAATGATTCTAATGATGCACTATGCACAATAGATAACAAGAAGAATACATTTGCATTTTTTATAATTTTGAAAAACGGAAAATGACGGTAAAATCATGAGTATTGAAAAACAAAATGAAATATGTTATGATAGATGTATGTGCAGATTTACGGCCTTTGCTTTGTTTCATACTGTAACGGAACAGTGTCACGGCCTTTGTCTGACAAAGTAAAACGGAGGGTATTCATGTCAGAAAAAATAAATGATTCAAATAAAAAAGAACCTGAGGCAGAAGAGCTTGAAAAAGATTCTGCCGGAAATGTCAAAGACGGTGAAGTTCAGGATAATGAAACTTCTGTCACGGAAACAGATGAAGCAGTAACGGTTTCCGCTGTTGAAGAAACGGCAGGGGAAAAGTCCGGGAACGCAGATGAGGCGGAAACCGACACTATTCCGACAAAGACCTTTAAGGAGTCGGTTAGTGATGTGACTAAACTGTTTGCGTCCTTCATTGCAGAAAACAACGTTGTCGCAAGGCTTATCGGACTTTTCATGCTTTTCAGTTCGGGAGTTTTCATAAGCAACTACAACAAGGAAAACAGACTGCGGTTTTTCGATCTTCACAACGGTGATGTCTGGAAAGATTACGCTTCCAGCGTAAGCATCGGCAAACTGGCAGTTTTCATTATTATCGGATTTGCGGCGGTGTCGCTTATAAAGAAATTCGTTCCGAAAGTCAGAAAGTTCGGCTTTGACGAGTTTCTGCTTGTTGCAGGATGTCTTTCCTTCGGCATATGTGCGGTATGGAGAAACGACAGCAATCCTCTGAACGGAGTGTTCTCATTCGGTATCGTTCTTGTTGTTATTATACTTCTGCACTGGTTTCTTGATACCGAACGGTGCATCGTGGTTCGCCGGATCCCGAACATCGGATTTATAGCAATTCTTGCAGCCTGTGCTGCAGGCGTCGCCGGATATGTTGCCTGGACGACTATCTGCAAGCACAGAATATTCCACACGGCAGTATTCGACCTTGGAATATTCACTCAGATGTATCATTCAATAGTAACACATTTCACACAGGTTACGACCTGTGAGCGAGGATATGACCTTTCTCACTTTGCAGTGCATTTTTCACCTATATACTATGTTCTTGCACCGGTCTATTTCCTGTTTCCTTCACCGGAGACCCTGCTTGCTTCACAGGCAGTTCTCGCAGTAAGCGGATTCATCCCGCTTTACCTTATCACACGCAGGTACGGTTTTTCAAATGTGCTTTCGTTCCTTTTCACACTCGTGTACATCTTCTCGGTTTCAGTTATATCACCGTGTTACTACGAGTTCCACGAAAACGCATTCCTTCCGCCGCTTCTCATGTGGTTCTTCTATGCGATCGAAAAGGAAAACAAGATCCTCATGTACGTGTTCATGGTGCTTGTTCTCATGGTAAAGGAAGATGCCGCACTGTATGTAATGTGCATAGGTCTTTACCTGCTCTTCAGCGGTAAAAACAGAAAGCACGGCGCAATCATTTTCTGTGCCACAGCTGCGGTCTTCGTAAATGTTCTTGCGCTCATGAGCAAATACGGCGAAGGCGCAATGACAAACCGTACATTCGGAAATCTTATGAGAAACTATGATTCCGGTTTCGGTGAAGTAATAAAGACAGCGATCACCAACCCGATGTACTTTATCAATCAGTGCTTCCTTACAGGCGATGAGGAAAAGTTTTACGAGAAGATAGTTTTCTTTACGTTTATGCTTCTCCCGCTGCTTTTCACTCCGTTTATCACAAAGAAGAGATCAAGACTTTTCCTTGTTGTTCCGTTCATTGTAATGAACCTTGCCAGCGGATATCCTTACGCTTCAAAGTTTGATTACCAGTATGTATTCGGTACAGCAACATGCCTTATTTATGCGGCACTCATAAACGTTGCTGATATGGACAGAAAGGCGATAAAGGAGATAGTTCCTCTCATGACTGCAGCATCTGTTATAATGTTTGCGGCCAATGACACAAACAAGCTCTACTATGCTGATATCTATAAAGATTTCAAAGAAAACAACGACAGGAAGAATGCATTCTGCGAAGCAATTCCGGAAGATGCCTCACTTCTTGCAACACCGTTCCTCATTCCGCACTGCGCAAACCGCGACAAGCTGTATGTACTTGATGAGGGATCTGCTCCGAATCCGGATACAACCGACTTTGTAATCTTTGAGGATGGAACGGATGAATGGAAGCAGAACAAGCGTGCACTTCTTGAATCAGAAGGATATACCATCTACAATGAAGCCGAAGGACTTATTGTTATCTATGTAAGCCCTGACTACAAAAACAAATAAGCAATTCCGCCGCGGACATATGCCGAAGGGGTATCTGCCGCAGGGGGATAAAATAGAAAGGAAGTTTTAAAAATGGGAATCAATCTTGAAGAAATGGCAGCTAACATGGGTATCGACCCGGAAATGCTCGGCAAGGTAAAGGATGCAGCAGCATCAGGCGATTTCGCAGGCGCAATGGCAAGCATGTCAGGCGTTCTTGCTGAAAAAGGCATCGATGTGAACGCACTCAAGGACAAGGTGGACATGGACAAGATCATGGAAATGGCTAAGAATGTTGACCTTAAGGAAATGGCAAAGAACGTTGATCTTAAAGATATGTCACCTGACAAGCTCAAGGAAATGGCAAGCCAGCTCATGGGCGGAGACAAGAAGTAATATCCCGACGGATCATTTAAGGAAAAAAGGCCGCAGCCGCAGAGAAAATTTTGCGACTGCGGTTTTTCCATGTGCAGAAAAAATTTTTTCAGAAAAAATGAACCTTTTC